>JAOUMB010000046.1 GCA_029881725.1 Nitrospirota bacterium | reverse complement strand
GGCTGCTTGGAGCGCATGTCGATGTAGCGAATTAAAGGAACATCGAGCGCGGACAGCCGGGAGCGCAGATAGATGTCCACCGACGGGCTGGGCCCGTCTTGAAGCACCACCACGCGCCCGATCCTGCCGGGAATGTACGTTGCCTGTGGCAGGATCATCCGGCGTGTGCCCTCCGCAATGCAGGAACGGGGTTCCGCATGGGCCCACCCGACGCCCGACCGGGAATTACCCAACCATGACGCCGACAGCGCGGCTTCAGTCCTGTTCCCATCATGCAAATCCCCTTTTGCAGTGTCCTCTGGGTTCCGGATGATACACGCCCTGTAAAGCCATTGCCAATAGGATGCTCGTATACAAACCATGACCAATCTCATACAACCCATTGAATATCATGGAATATAATGAGCGGTCCACGGACGAGCTGGATGCCACCCCCCTTACAGTGCGCGGGAGGATGGATCCGTGCCTGTTCGATGGGCTGTTGGTCATTTTATTGACGATCACCGTGCGTATTGCCAGCCTTTATCAAACCGTGAGTTGTTTTTCGAAGGGAAACCATGGCAGCATGGGCCGGTGGCAGGTCTGACGGTCGGGGGAGACAGGGGATAACCGGGGGAATGATGGCGGGTTCTTTGGTTAGGATTGGCGTGTTTTCGCGCGGGCTTGCGCGTGTCCCTCATCTTGACGCTTTTCTTGGTGCAGATGAAATCGTGCGCTCGCCCGGCGTGCGGGACGTGGCTTGCCTCGATGCGGTGGCCGGATGGGGACACAAATCCACTGCGGACCGGGCCCGGGCCTACGCACGCAGGCACGGCCTTCCTTATCTGGCGGTCGAGGACGGGTTCCTTCGCTCACTCCAACCCGGCCGGTCCGGGGGCGCACCCATGTCGCTGGTGGTGGACGATTTGGGGATCTATTACGATGCCGGGCACCAGTCTCGGCTGGAAGCCATCCTGAACGACCCGGCCCCGCCCGACCCGGACGAGACCGCACGGTCCGGGAAGATTCTGGAGTTGATCCAGGAATTGCGGCTCAGCAAATACAACATGGCCCCGGATCCGGATTCCGCCACCCTGCCGGCGACTTCACGACAACGTGTTCTGGTGGTGGATCAAACCCGCGACGACATGTCGGTGCGATTGGGGCAGGGCACCGAGGAAAGTTTCCGCCAGATGCTGGGTGCGGCCTTGGATGAAAATCCGGGAGCCGAAATCATCATCAAACCCCACCCGGAGACCGTGGCCGGGACCAAGCGCGGGTACCTGACCGAAATGACCCTTCCGAAAGGGGTGCGGCTCCTGAAACAGGATGTCAATCCCTTTGGCCTGCTGGCGCAGTGCGAGAAGGTCTATGCGGTCACCAGCCAATTGGGGTTTGAAGCCGCGCTGGCCGGGCGGGAGGTTCATTGCCATGGCCTGCCGTTTTACGCCGGGTGGGGCATCACCCGGGACCAGTTGACCTGCCCACGGCGCACACGCCAACGCACTCCACTGGAAGTTTTTTCGGCCGCCATGACGCGCTACGCACGGTACGTGGACCCGATTACCGGCCAACCCTGTGATGTGCGCCGGATCATATCCCTGCTGGAGAGGAACAAGCGCACAAACGAGACCAATCGCGGCACGACCATCTGCCTTGGTATCCAGCGCTGGAAGCGCGGCCACCTGAGGCCCTATCTGGCCAGTACCGGCGGACAAACCGTGTTCGCCTCCAACGGCATTTCGGCCTTGCGAAAGGGAGCCAAGCCCGGGGACCGAATCCTGGTCTGGGGTGGAAAGGAGCCAGCGGGATTGCATGCCCTCGCCTCGCAGCTTGGTGTCCGGGTGGGCCGGATCGAGGACGGCTTTCTAAGGTCAGTTGGCCTTGGGTCGGATTTTATCCGACCGGCCTCACTGGTAATCGACTGGCATGGTGCGTATTGGGATCCGGAGCGCCCCAACGATCTGGAGCGCATTCTGGCACACGAGACGTTTTCCCCTGGTCTCCTGGATCGCGCGGCGCGACTGCGCGCACGGATCGTCGATGCGCAGCTTTCCAAGTACAACATCGGCCATAGCGAGTTGCACGTTCCGAACACCGGAGAGCGCCGGGTTCTGCTGGTTCCGGGGCAGGTTGAAGGGGACGTCTCGGTGCGCATGGGGGGGATGGGAATCCACACCAATCTGGAACTTGTGCGCGCCATTCGTCAGTCGAACCCGGATGCGTTTATCGCCTTTAAACCGCATCCCGACGTTGTGGCGGGGAACCGTTCCGGGGGCAACCTGTCGGAAATCAAGCCATTTGTGGATGCCCTTTGGTCGGGTGCCCATATTCACCACTGTATGGCACGCGCAGACGAAGTGCACACCCTCACCTCACTGACCGGATTCGAGGCCTTGCTGCGAGGAAAACGGGTGGTGACCTATGGCGGACCATTCTATGCCGGGTGGGGTTTGACCCGTGACCGGATCACCTTTCCCCGAAGGGGCCGCCAGTTGTCCTTAGACGAGTTGGTTGCGGGAGTACTGATCCTCTACCCCAGTTACTACGACTGGGATTCCCGCATCCACTGCGGCCCGGAGGAAACCGTCGAACGGCTGATTGCCCGGAAGGAAACAGGGGGCGTTCCCGCAGACTCCAGGTCGCTGGCTCGACCTGGGGACGTGGTGTTACGGATGGTTCGCCTGATTGCGGGGTGGATGCGTGCCTGAATCACGTCTGCCGTTTCGCAGTGTATTGCTGTTGCAGGGGCCAAATGGGCCTTTTTTCCGGAAATTTGCCCATCACCTGCGCGGCCAGGGAAGCGTTGTGTGGAAAATCAATTTCAACGCGGGAGACGCTCTTTTTTCCCCTCGGCTCGACACCTTTTCCTATCGGGGAAACCTGGAGTCGTGGCCTGAGTATTTACGGAAGTTCCTGAGGGATCATCGCGTCGATCTGGTCGCCCTCTTTGGTGATCAGCGTCCCGTCCACAAGGCGGCCGCGAGGGTCTGCAAGGAAGCGGGGATACTCCTGTTCGTGTTTGAGGAAGGATATATCCGGCCCGACTACATCACCTTGGAACCGGGAGGGGTAAACGGCCATTCCATAGTGCTCACGAATCCCATTCCAAAAATATCCAGGGACGCATCCACACGGTTTCCGGAGGCAGTTCCGGTCGGCAATTCATTTCCTGCCCACGCGGCCCTGTCCACGCTCTACAGCGTGGCAAAAGACCTTGGGAGTCCTTTTTTCAGGCACGACAGTTATCACAAGCCCGGTTCATGGACCGAGATGATTTACTGGATACGGGCTGCAATCCGAAAAGTCCGGTTTTCCAGAAGAGACCACGCGCTGGTGGAATCCCTGCTGAGATCCCAGGCCCCCTTTTTTCTGGTCCCGCTTCAGGTTTACAACGATAGTCAGATTCTGGAGCACTCTCCGTTCCATTCGGTGGGTGAATTCATCACCAAAGTGATGGAATCATTCGCACGGGCAGCCAGTCCGAATCAGACCTTGCTGTTCAAACATCACCCGCTGGACCGGGGACACACGGACTATACTGCACTGATTCAGCGCACCGCTTCGCGTTTGTGCCTGGGCGATCGCGTCCTCTATATCCGCGACGGGCACCTTCCCACCTTGCTGGATTATGCTCAGGGAACCGTCACGGTGAACAGCACCGTGGGGCTGTCGTCTTTGATTCATCGCACCGCCACCAAAACGCTGGGGCTGGCGATCTACGATCGGCCGGGTCTGACGGCCCAATGCAGTCTGGACGCATTCTGGTTCTCGCACCCGGTGCCGGATCCGAACGAGTTGGCAAATTTTTTGGCCTTTCTGAAAGGCACGAGCCAAATCAACGGCAGTTTTTATACCGGCTGGAAACAAATTGATGTGTTTGCCGCGGTAACCGACCGCATGGCCGCCCAGTACCCTTCCCACCGTCACCGACACTGCCGAACGGTGACTGTACAGGCGTTGGCACCACTTTCGATTATTACGCCTTCAATTTCAACGAGCCCCGGTAACGCAGTGATGGTCACTGAAGAAAATGAAATTCTGCCAGCAGCCAGGGACATTCCCTCTAGTGAGGCAGCTGCCGGGGTTCCGATCACGAACATCTAACGTAAACGCAGGATCGGAATCATCGCGGGTGACCTCCTGCAAGTGGTTCCGAAGTTTACGGGGGGGGGGCGACAGGTATTCAGCCTAGCGAATTCTCTCGATGATTCCGTTATCCCCGACGGCAACGAACTGGGTTCCGTCCCAGGTGATGTCGTGCAGCACCAGGGTGGTGGGGGAGGCGGGAATGGCCCAATTGACGGCATCCGGGCTGGTCAAAACCATTCCCGAGGCGCCGGTCCACTCGCCGGTATTGGCAACCGCCATAAACTGCGTGCCGCTCCACGCGATTCCGGTGATGGGACCGGTCATGCCGGATGAACGGGCGGTCCAGATCGCCCCGTCCGGGCTGGTGAAAATGGCGCCGGCCGAAGATCCCGCCACCAACTGAGACCCGGTTGAGACAAGGGATGTCAAAGCCCGGCTGGAAGCGTTCGCATCGGTCAGGGAGTGATCGGTCCAGGTGATACCATCCACACTGGTGAGGATGGTCGACTGATGCCCGACCACCACGAACTGCGAGCCGTCCCACGCCACGTCGTTAAGGGTCCAATTCCCTCCGGTGTTGCAGGGCGTCCAAGCGATGCCATCCCTGCTGGTCATCACCAGACCGTCCGGTCCCGACGCGACAAACATGGCGCCACTCCAAGCAAGGGCGGAGAATGGTCCGGACATGGGCAGCGATCTGGAGGTCCAGGTCACCCCGTCCGGGCTGGTGTAGACGCCTGCGGTGCCGATGCCGCTATCTGCAAGCGCCACAAACTGGAACCCATCCCAGATCACTCCCCGAAGATCGCCGGTGCCGACGGCGCTTTGCGTCCACGTAATCCCGTCGGCACTCCGCATAACAGGTCCGCACTCGCTGCAGGAGGTTCCGACGAAAAATTGGCCGCCGGACCACGCGACCGTGGCCATGATGTGCTTCGGACCGGATGAAACCTCGGTCCAGGACACCCCGTCTGCGCTGGTCAGGAGCGTGCCCGCTCCCCCTGCGGCCACGTACTGCGTGCCGTTCCATGCCAGACCGTTAAGATCGGCCGTTGTCCCCGAGGTCCGAATGGTCCAGGTGATCCCGTCCGGGCTGGTTACGATGGCGCTATCGCGAGTCGATCCGCTGCGCGCGACCGCCACAAATTGTGCTCCGCCCCAGATGACATGGGTGAAATCCTGGCTCACCCCGAATGTGCGTGAGGTCCAGGTGGTTCCGTCTGGACTGGTTTGGACTGAACCGCCGCCATACACCGCGACGTACAGGGACCCATTCCAGGCGATGGAAACCGGCTGACCCAGTCCCGTGGCCGGGAACGCCGTCCACGCAGCCCCGTCCGTGCTGGTCCAGATGCCGGACAGGCTGGTGATCAGGAACCTGGCGCCGTCCCATATGAGTGTATCCGCACCCCCATCCGTTACCGGAGACGGGGTTTGTGCTGACTGCCAGGTGACGCCATCAGCGCTGGTCAGGATAACGCCACTCGTGAGGCTCCCGCCGGAGATGGAACCGGTGGCGACGAAACCGGTACCGCTCCATGCGATGGAAGAGAGTCGCGACGTGGTGCCGGAATCGCGGGCCGTCCAGGTCGCTCCGTCGGGACTGGTCAGGATGGTGCCCCCCTCTCCCACGGCCACAAAAAGAGTACCGTTCCAGATGATCTGGTGCAGGAGCTTCAGCGTTCCCGAAGCATGTATGGTCCAGGTAGCGGCGTCCATGCTGGACAGGATTGCGCCGCTGGATCCGACCGCCACGTACCGGGTGCCGTTCGAGGCGACGGCTTGGATGTTTTCAGGCGTGGGCAGCGGATTTTCCAGCACCCGGTCGAGCCCCGGTTTCACGACCGTGATGATGGCCGTCGCGGTACCGATATTTTGGGCCTGATCCATTGCCATAAAGGTGATGGTATGGACGCCGATGCGAAGCAGAGGCGGGGCGTCGTTCCATACCGCCACCACCCCGTCCACGGCATCTACGGCGCTGGCACCACTCAGGAACGCCTGCACCGTCACGTCGGTAACGGGGACGCCGCTGGCGTCGGGAGCGGTCACCCGGATGTTCGCCGGGGCCGTCACAGCAGGTGGCGTGGTATCTGTCACCACGGGAATGTGGGTACAGGTGTCCGTGGATAGCACATAGGCATCCATCGTGTTCGGGTCGCCATCGTCGCAATAACCGGGGATCGGGGTGAACACGCAGGTGGCCGTGGAGACATCGTAGCTGTCCGCCGTGCCCTGTTTGGCGTCGTTGCAGGTCATCTGACTGGCAGCGCAGCCGTTTACATCCACCGGCTCGCCCGCCGGTGTATTGGGGCACTGGTCGGCCAAATCGCTCACCCCGTCACCGTCGGCATCGATCAGGGTGTGAGTGCAGGTGTCCGTGGCCTGCACGTATGCGTCCGCCGTGCTCGGATCGCCGTCGTCGCAATAACCGGGGATCGGGGTGAACACGCAGGACGCCGTGGTGATGTCGTAGCTGCCCGCCGTGCCTTTCTTGTTGTCGTTGCAGGTCATCTGGCTGGCAGCGCAGCCGTTTACATCCACCGGCTCGCCCGCCGGGGTGTTGGGGCACCGGTCGGCCGAGTCGCTCACCCCGTCACCGTCGGCGTCGATCAGGGTGTTGGAGCAGGTGTCCGTGGCCAGCACGTATGCGTCCGCCGTGCTCGGATCGCCGTCGTCGCAATAACCGGGGATCGGGGTGAACACGCAGGCGGCCGTGGCGACATCGTAACTGTCCGCCGTGCCCTGTTTGGTGTCGTTGCAGGTCATCTGGCTGGCGGCGCAGCCGTTCGCATCCACCGCCTCGCCGGAGGGGGTGTTGGGGCATTGGTCTACCGAGTCGGTCACCCCGTCTCCATCGGCGTCGATCAGGGTGTGAGTGCAGGTGTCCGTGGCCAGCACGTATGCGTCCGCCGTGCTCGGATCGCCGTCGTTGCAATAACCGGGGATTGGGGTGAACACGCAGGCGGCATTGATCACGTCGTAGCTGTCGACAGTACCCTGTTTGATGTCGTTGCAGGTCATCTGGCTGGCGGCGCAACCGTTTACGTCCACCGCCTGACCAGAGGGGGTGGCGGCGCAATGGTCGCGATAGTCCGCGACGCCGTCAGCATCCGCATCGGCGATCACCGTGATGGTGGTGGTGGGCTGGATTGCGCCAAGATTTTCGGCGGTGGTTGCATCGCCGGAGCTTAAGGCTTCACTCCGTGCCGCCATGAACAGGTCCGTGGTCGAGATGGTGGCGCTGCCGGTGTCGGTAACAGGAACAATACCGGAGGACATAGTGTTCACCAGGGTGGTTAGCGCGTTGCGGATTGACGCCACCGGGTCTCCCACCACGGTGTAAGCCGGTTCCGCGTAGGCCAGTGCGGCCACGGCGGCCACCAGATAGGCATATTCCAGTTCCTGCGTGGGGGCACCCTCGGCGACGGTGGCTTCCGCTAGGTTCACCGGACGGGTAGCCAGAATATCAATGCCGCCGGCTACCTGACCCACGACCTGGTTCACCTCGGCCACCAGCGCGGCAGTGAGCGGCACACCCTCCGCTTGGACCCTGCCGGTCACCACTTGGGAAGCGGCGTGGGTCAATGGAGTCACCTGCAGGGAAACCGGGGTGCCAGGGGCTAGTTCGCCCGGGTGTAACGCCTGAAGGGTCAGGCCACCCAGGGGCATGGGAGCGCCGAACAGGAAGGTACCGCAGCCTCCCTGCACGTCACACATTACGGTGGCGGTGTTGCTGGGGTTATCGCTAATGGTGATGCGCACCGGGCCGCCCGTGTAGGCGGCGCCTAGGGAGAGGGTGTACTGGCCGTTGGTGTCGGTGCTGCTGCTGCCCACCTGCACCCACCCAGCGGACCGCGCCTCCTCGGCCGCTACCGTGCCGTTGACGATGATGCCTTTGACCGCGCTGCCCGCCAGAAGTACCGAAGCCGTCTCGCCACCACCCGCACCGCCGCTTCCACCCCCACACCCGGCGAGCGGCACAGAAAGAAGGAGCATGACTCCCCAACGGCAGGCAACCGACATCATACCTCGCTCCCCATGCTACGGACCGTGCCGTTTTGAGTTTCTCCCGGCCGGGAGTGGCGCCTTAAGGAAAATACACAGCGCGCGGAGCCACTTGCGATCTGCAACGGGCCTGCGCAAAATTAATGTAAATTTGCTTGTTGCTATTACAAGTAGCCGATTGGGAGGCGGGTTGTCAAGAAATGTTTAAACGGCTTGTGGGCATGCGGTAAGCCCCCAGTTACAGTTTCCGGCAATATCCGGTTTAATCCATTGGCATCTGTTTGCCGTGTCGGAGACGGGTACAAGGATTCGCATCATCAAAGCTGGCGGCAAGTCGGTCAATGTGAGCGATGGGAGCGGCTTGTACCTGCGGGTGAATCCTGCCGTCGGACGGCGGTTCGACGGCAGGCGCAAGGCTCTCTCCGTGGGCGTCTGCCCCGATCATAAGCTTCCCGCGCCGGACACACAGGGTGTGTGTCTGTTTTGTGGGTGGCCTAAGTCGACGTTGAGGTCTGCGGGCGGCTGGTGCGTCCGAGGTGTGGGCCCGGCCTTCCCTTTTTCAAAATGCGCTCCAGCGTATCCAGCACCCGGCGGCCGCTGTCTTCCGTCCCATCCCGCCATGCCTCCAGGCAGGCTTCCGAGATTGGGTCGTTGAGCGGTTTCGGGTTGTATAGCAGCTTTTTGATGGACCATGGATTGAGTGACATCGGGTTGTAGTTCGCCTTCAGGTGACCCTCGTCGATCAGCCGTTTTTCCATCGGCGTGTGTGGCTGGACGCCGATGAAGAAGATCATCGGAAATACCTGCCCTTCGCCCATGATATCCACAAAGCGGCGGTAGCTTTCCACCGTCTCCAGAAGGCTGTCCACCGTCTCGCCGGGCATGTTTGGTGAATAGTTGAGAATCAGCTGATGGGCGTACCCCGCGCATTTCAGATTCTGTGCACCCCGGTACAGGTTTTCCACCTTGAAGCCGAGTTGCATCTCGTTAACCATGCGCTGGGAGCCGGAGGCCAGTCCCACCTCCAGATCCCCCACGCCGGAGCGCACCATCAGGTCTGCCAGCTTCGGGGTAATGGAACTGGTGCGCACATAGCCGCTCCAGGTGATATCCAGACCACGATCGATGATGCCTTGCAGGATCGATTCGGCATTGGAGAGCGCCTTGCGGCCGGTGAGGAACTGGGCGTCGGCAAACCAGATATCGCGGGCATCCAGGTTTTTGACCAGATATTCCATCTCGTTTAACACCTGTTCCGGCGGGCGCAGGGAAACCTGTGTTCCTTCGATGTAGGGATACAGACAATACGCGCACCGGTAAGGACAGCCGCGCTTGGTTTGTACGCTCACCTGCCAGCCGCGGTATTCCTCCCACTGGGGAAAGATTCCCTGAATGTACGGGTAATCGATGGCCATATCGGACAGATCAAGGGGGGGCGGCATGGCCCCCTCGGTAATCTGGTCATCGTTGTGCAGACTGACTCTCAGCCGGGACGGATCGCCCCCTTCGAGGATGGCGTCCAGCACCTGTTCGCCTTCCCCGATCACCCCGATCACCCGGGATGGCAGCTTTGGGGTGAGTTGCTTGTGAAACACGGAGAAAGCACCGCCGCCCAGCAGTACGCTGGCCTTGGGAAAGCTCTTTGCCAGCAGGTGGACGTAACCCAGGTTTTCGCGCAGGTTTGCGTGATAGGCGGCCACCATTTTCAGGCCGTTGAACGAGGACAGAACTTTTTTGACCGCGCTGTTGGAGTAAAAGAAATTAAAGGAATTTTCCAGTGAGTCGTCCGCCTCGTGGGGGGCGAACACCTGGATGTCCCGCCAACTGATGGCAATCACCTCCGGGCGGAAGGTGCGGACTTCGTCCAACAGATAGGCTCGGCGTTTTTCAGGGGGCACCACCGCCAGATCCAGCAAGCGCTGGCGCACTTCCGGGTGCTTGCGACGCACATGTCCGGCCAGGGTAATGGCCCCCAGGGGCCACACCTTGTTACACGGCAGGCGGACATGCAGCACCGACCGGCGTGGCCGGGTGCCGGTGGACGGGAGGGCGGTCACACCAGGGCTACTTCACGCCCACGTGCAAGGCCACGATGCCGCCGCACAGATTAACGTAGTGGACTTTCGAGAAGCCCACGTCACGCATCATCCCAGCCAGTTCTTCCTGGGGTGGAAAGTTGGCAATCGATGCGGGAAGGTATTCATACACCTGGGTGGAGTCACTGGCCACTATGGTGCCCACCTTGGGCAGGATGCGGAAGTTGTACAGTTCATACATGGCCCGCCAGGCCGGATTCACCGGCCGTGAAAACTCCAGGCAGACGGCTCGGCCTCCCGGCTTGAGGATGCGCAGCATCTCGCCGAAAGCCTTCTCTCGCGCCACCACGTTGCGCACGCCAAAACCGACCGTGGCACAGTCATAGGCATCCGACTCGAAGGGGAGTGCCTCCATGTTCCCGCGGGTGATGGTGACCCGATCGGCCAGCCCGATACGACGGATCTTTTCGGCGCCTACATCAAGCATTTCCTGGTTCAGATCCAAGGCGTCCACGTGGCCGTCCACTCCCAGTCGATGGGCCAGCAGGGAGGCGATGTCGCAGGTGCCCGCGCACAGGTCCGCAGCGCGACCGCCAAAGGGGGGTTTCGCTTCCCGGATGGCATGTTCCTTCCATAGGTGGTGCATGCCGAAGGACAGCAGGGTGTTGTTCAGGTCATAGCGCCGCGCAATGGCGGAAAACATCTCCTGGACCGGCTCCTGCCGGTCGGCGGGGATTGCATACATGGAGAATCTCCGTATGGGAAAACACAGGTTATCCAGAGCCAGCCATTATAAGCCGGGGATGGTCCGGGGGGCAAAGGAACCGGCAATGGCCCCGGTGCCCGGTGAATTCAGGGGCCTTTCATCCCGGCACGTTTCTGGTGCCAGTAGTCGGCCTTGTTTAGGGCGTGCAGGTAGGCCCGTGCCGAGGCAACCACGATGTCCGGGTCCGCTCCCTGTCCGGTAAAGGTCCGGCCGTCATCGGAAATCTTGACAGTCACGATTCCCTGGGCGTCGGTGCCGCCGGAAATCGCCTGCACAATGTAAGCGGTTAACTCCGAGCGTGTGCCGGAAAGCGCGGCGATGGCGCGATAGGTGGCATCCACTGGCCCGTCGCCGTCGGCCTCTCCGGAGTGCTTCTGGCCTTTTACCAGAATGGTCACCTTGGCGTGCGGGGTCTTTCCAGTACGGGTCACCGCTTCCAGGGTTTCCAGGGAAAACGTGTCCGGGATTCGCTGGGTTTCGTCAGCCACGATGGCGTCCAGATCTTCCTCGAACACCTCCTTTTTTTGGTCTGCCAGGCGCTTGAATCGTTCGAAGGCCCGGGTCAGTTCCCCGTCACTGAGGGTGTATCCCAGTTCTTCCAGCTTGGACTTGAAGGCGTGGCGTCCGGAGTGCTTGCCGAGCACCAGATTGTGTTCGGTGAGGCCCACCGATTCGGGGGTCATGATCTCGTAAGTGGCCTTGTGCTTGAGCAGACCGTCCTGGTGGATGCCGGACTCGTGGGCGAAGGCATTGCTCCCGACAATGGCCTTGTTGGGCTGTACAACCATGCCGGTAATGGAGGTGAGCAGGCGGCTGGAACGGGTGATCTCGCTGGTTTCCACGGCGGTGGTGGCATCGAACAGGTCGCGCCGGGTGTTGAGCGCCATCACCACCTCTTCCAGAGAAGCGTTGCCCGCGCGTTCGCCGATGCCGTTTACGGTGCACTCCACCTGGCCCGCCCCGGCCGCCACCGCAGCCAGCGAATTGGCCACCGCCAGTCCCAGGTCGTTGTGGCAATGGACGGAGATTACCGCCCGATCCACGTTGGGAACCCGGTTCATCAACTGACTGATCCGGGTGCCGAATTCCTCGGGAATGGCGTACCCTACCGTATCCGGAATATTCACGGTGGTGGCTCCGGCGGCAATCACCGCCTCGGTGACCCTGCACAGGAAGTCAATGTCGGTTCGTACCGCATCTTCGGCGGAAAATTCCACATCGTCCGTGAACTTGCAGGCGTGCTTCACCGCCGCAATTGCTGCTTCCAAGACCTGTTCAGGCTCCATGCGCAGCTTGTGCTGCATGTGGATCGGGCTGGTGGCGATAAAGGTGTGGATGCGGGCGCGCGCCGCCGGGGCAATGGCCTCGGCGGCGCGATCGATGTCCTTGGTAATTGCCCGGCACAGGCCCGCGATGATGGGGCCACTTACCTGGCGGGCGATGTCGTTGACTCCCGCAAAATCGTCCGGCGAGGCGGCCGGGAATCCGGCCTCAATGACGTCCACCTTGAGGCGCGCCAGTTGGCGTGCCATGGCCAGCTTTTCCTCGCGGTTCATGCTGGCGCCCGGGCACTGTTCGCCGTCGCGCAGGGTGGTGTCGAAAATACGTATGATACGCGGCATGTCAGTCTGTCCGGGGCTGGAGGGCGCCGTAATGGGGCCATGTTTTGCCCGCTCAGTTTACTTTATCTGGCCTCCAGGCGCTCGATTTCCTCTTCACGGATGCCCAGCAAAAACAGAATGGAATCAAGGCCGCGCCGGTTGATATTGTGCGGGGCCATTTCGCGGACGCGGGGCTTGGCGTTGAAGGCGATTCCCAACCCCGCGACGCCCATCATCGGCAAATCGTTGGCGCCGTCGCCAATCGCGATGACCTGATCCAGGCGCACCCCTTCCTGCTCGGCGATCTCCTTGAGCAGTTCTTTCTTGCGCTGGCCGTCCACAATCGGTCCGATGGTGCGTCCGGTCAGCTTGCCGTCCGCGAATTCCAGTTCGTTGGCGTAGGCATAATCCAGCCCCAACTCTTCCTTGAACTGATCCACAAAGTAGGTGAAGCCCCCGGACAAAATGGCGATCTTGTAGCCCATCTCCTTGAGCACCGTAACCAGAGAGCGGATACCCGGGTTGTACGGCAGCCTGTCGCGCACTTCCGGCAGGCGTTCCACCGGCAGTCCTGCCAGGAGGGCGACGCGTTCCTTGAGGGCACCGGTGAAATCCAGCTCCCCGTTCATGGCCCGGTGAGTGATTTCAGAAACTTGTTTCCCGGCGCCGACCAGTTCCGCCAATTCGTCGATCTGCTCGGCAAGGATCAGCGTGGAGTCCACGTCCATCACCACCAACCGCTTGGCGCGGCGGCCCAGTCCCTCCTCCTGTACCGACACGTCTACATCAAAGCGGGCGCCGACGCTCAGCAGGTCGCGGGCCAACTGGTTTTTGTGGTCTGGATTGTCCACCTTGGCCAGAATTTCGATGCAGTGCAGACGCCGCCGGGCCAGGGTTTCGATGCGCCTTACGTTGGCGCTGTATCCGGCCAGGGTGTTGCCCACGGCCGCCATGGCCCGGGCCGGTACCGGCTCACCGAGAACGGTGACCACCAGCAACATGCCGTCGCCATCCGGTTTGGAGCGCCGCTCGTTGCGCAGTTCGGCCTGCAGCCCCAGTTCCCGAGCCAGATAAGTGAGCCCTTCCGAGGCTTCCGTGATGTCCGCGGGGGCCTCCACCGCGAACAGCAGGATGAGCAGGTCACCCACGGCCACCTGCTCCACATCGGTCAGTTCCAGTCCCAGTTCGGAGACGCCATCCAGCACCCGGCCCAGAATTCCGGGCCGGTCGGGGCCGGTCATGTGTACCCAAAGATTACGCATAAACTTGTCTGCCGGGCGGTCGGTATTTGCCGCGTTGCTCAAAAAAACATCAGCCATCGGTTGAAATTCGAAGCCGCCAACGTACCAGACCGGGGGGCTTTGGAGCAAGGGGGCGGTTTGACAGAGGATTTCCAACTCCCCTATAAAGACGGTTCATCAATCCGACTGTTTTGCTGTCCCGTGGTTTGCGGCCAGCGTCCTCTTTATTCCGGCCCATGATTCCGCAGACATTAAAACGCGATTATGACCACTGTCTGGGAATCGCCCGGGGCCACTACGAGAATTTTCCGGTGGCGTCACTTCTGGTGCCGTCTGCGTTGCGTCCCCACGTGGCAGCGGTGTATGCCTTTGCCCGTCGGGCGGATGATTTTGCCGACGAGGCGCCGTTCGAGGGGCGGCGGCTGGAGCGGTTGAGCGCGTGGCAGGCGATGCTGGAGGCAGCGGCACAAGGAGATGCCACCCACCCGGTGTTTCGTGCCCTGGCGCATACCATGTCCCGATTTGATCTTCCCGCGCAGTTGTTTTCCGATTTGCTGTCCGCCTTCCGCCAGGACGTAACGGTTACCCGTTACGCCACATTTGATGAATTGACGGACTACTGCCATCGTTCCGCTGACCCGGTGGGGCGTCTGGTTCTGCGCCTGTTCGGCTACGCGGACACGGAGCGGGATGCGCGTTCCGATGCCATTTGCACCGGGCTGCAACTGGCGAACTTCTGGCAGGATGTGGCCGTGGATGTGACCAAGGGACGCATCTACATTCCGATCGAGGACATGGACCGGTTCGGTGTGCCGGAGGAGGAGGTATTGGGCGGTCAAGTGACCGGCGCCTTCCGGGACCTGATGGCATTTCAGGTTGCCCGCACGCGGGAATTGTTTGCCTTTGGAAAACCCCTGTGCGGGCAAGTGTCCGGACGGCTGTCGCTGGAGCTGAAGGCGGTATGGCTGGGAGGCATGGGGATACTGGATGCGGTGGAGCGGGTGGGATACGACGTCTTTTCCCGGCGTCCGGTACACCGCACCCGCGACCGGGCCCGTTTTGTGGCGCGGGTCCTGATGCCGGGGGGATTTAACCGGGCCTATGGGAACCGTACTCATGGATGAATCCGGCGTGATCCCGGCCTTGGACCCGCAGGCCTACTGTACCCAGGTAACCAAAGCAGCCGGGTCCAATTTCTATTATGCTTTCCTGCCCATGGCAAGAGAGCGCCGGGAAGCGATGTTTGTCATTTATGCCTTCTGTCGTCACGCGGACGATCTGGTGGACGAGGAGACCGATCCCATCGCGGCTTCCCGGGCGCTGGAAGCGTGGCGGGCCGAGACCCGAAGCGCGCTGGATGGCCACCCCGGGCATCCGATCACCACCCGTCTGGCCCAGGTGGTGGACGCTTACGGAATTGATCCAAAGCTGCCGTTTGAATTGCTGGACGGCATGGCCATGGACATCGGCGAGGTGCGCTTCCACGATTTCGACGCCCTGTACCAGTATTGTTACCGCGCCGCATCGGTGGTAGGGCTGATGTGCATCCGCATATTCGGCTGTACGCACCCGAATACAGAGGCGTTTGCGGTAGCCCACGGCATGGCGTTCCAACTCACAAATATCGTGCGGGATGTGGCCAAGGACGCGGCCATTGGCCGTATTTATCTGCCGCGCGACGACATGGACCGGTTCCGGGTGAGTGCGGATGATCTGCTGGGGGGGCGATACCGGACCCCTGAGTTCCGCGCGCTGCTGGCCTTTGAGAGCCAACGGGCCGCTGAATGGTATGCCCGGGCGGCCGACATTGCCCGGCGGCTTCCGGCACTGGACCGGCGTGCCCTGTTGCCGAGTCGCATTATGGGTACCATCTATCGCGCGGTACTGGACGAGGTAGTGGAACGGGAATACCGGGTGGACCCGCCGGTTTCCCTGTCTGCTCCCCGAAAATTGTTGCTGGCCGGCCGGGCGGTTTACGAACATCTGCTGGACCGGTGGTAGCGGTGGCGGATCGCGAGGTAGTGCATGTGGTGGGGGCCGGGTTTGCTGGCGCTGCCTGCGCTCTGAAGCTGGCGGACGCCGGGCGGCGGGTGGTTCTGTGGGAGGCGGGAGCGGCCCCCGGAGGGCGCGCCATATCAAGGCGGGACCCGGAGAGCAATGAGGTGTTGGATAACGGCCCACACCTGTTCATGGACTGCTACGACCATGCGCGAGGGGTTTTAAAACGGCTGGGAACGGACAACCTGCTGGCGTTTCAGGACCGGTTGCATATTCCGGTAATGGATGGTGGGCGGCGACTGGCGCTAAGCTGCCCTCAGTTGCCGGGCCCGCTCCATCTGGTGGCGGGATTGCTGGGACTGGGCGGCTCTGGACTTGTGGGGCGGGTGCGCGCGCTGGTCGCGGGAGACCGCTTGAAGTCCGTCGATCCGCGGGTGGACGAGACGGTGGCCGACTACTTGGCGCGTGTTGGCGCTCCGGCGGCATCGGTGCGGGTGTTGTGGGATCCTTTGTGCCGGGCGGTGATGAATCTGGCTTTGACCGAAGCGGCGGCCGGGCCGTTTGTGGCCGCCCTGCGCATCGCCTTGTTGCAGGGGCCGCGGCGGGCCCGGTTGGGGTGGGCACGGGTGGGGTTGGGAGAACTCTTTGCGCCCCTGGGGAAAGAACTGGCGGAGGCGGGTGGTGAGTTGCGCCGGGGTCGGGTGCGTCGCATCTCTGTCGACCCGGATGGGGCGGTGGCGGGAATCGAAGGCCCCGATCACCAAACCCATGCAGTGAGGCGGGTAGTCATTGCCGCCGACCCGTGGAATGCCGCATTGATGCTGAACTCCTGTGGTGGAGCGGCATCGCTGGCGGTGGAGGTGGGGGAATGTGGAAAATCATCCATCGTATCGGTCTATTATTGGCTCGACCGGCAGGCGGTGGTGTTTGATCGGTTGTCCCCGTTTATCGGATTTTCCGCCGCCCCGGCGTCCCAAGGAGGCGGGGCGGAGTGGGTATTTGATCGGGACCGTCTGGAAGGCCTTCCTCCCGGGACAGGCCAACGGCTGGTGACCATTACCAGCGCGGCGGAGCCGTTGATGGGACCTCGGCGCGCAGAGGTTGCCGCGACGGTCTGGCGGTCGCTGGTAGCGGAATTTCCGGAATTGCGCCGGGCTCGGATTCTCCGATCAAAAGTGATCAAGGAAGGACGTTCCACCCCGCGCCTGATGCCGGGAACCTCCCGCCCCGCTCCGGGGGCGGTGCCGAGAGTGCCAGGGCTGTTCCTGTGCGGCGACCTGACCGACACTGGTCTGCCCGCCACCATGGAGGCGGCAGCTCTGAGCGGAGAGGTGGCGGCTGCCCGGGTTCTCGACGACTGACCGGGTCAGACCGTGCGCGCCAGTTTGTGGGGGTTGTGATTGGGGCAACTCTTGTCGCAGCACCGGTCGGGGATGGACTTGGTCCCTTCCATCATCAATTTGCCGCACGGCACTCCGTCCCGCGGATAATCACAAAGATTTCCGGTGGGGCGGGTGTTCATCCAGAATGTGCATGGCGGGCGTCTGGAGCAGGCGTACAACAGCCCGTACCGCCCGCGGGTGGGGATGATTTCCCCTTCCCCGCAGATGGGGCAGTCAATGCCGGTGGAGCCACGTTCCATGGCGGCGCGGCATTCCTCGGGAAGGTTTTTTTTGGCTTTCATCACTTCTCCCCACGAATCTGAGAGAACGGCGAAGGGGGCCGGTAATGGAGCAAACGCGTTCAGGCAGTCGGTTTATTCCCGGCTTCTGCATTCCCTGCATATGCCGTCCGTGAGGAGGGATTGTTTGGCGTGTTCCCCGCATTTGGCGCAGGGTGACGCCGCGAACCCGCCTGAGCGGGCAGGGGGTGGGCCACTATAGGGGGTAACACGGAACAGGGTTTCGGCGGGTGCCTCCAGAATGTCGGCGATCATCCGCTCGTGCTCCGCCTCGAAGGCCTTCGCTTCGGGAGTGGGCAGGCACCCCAATTTCCATTCACTCATGCGGGAGCGGAAAGTTTCTTCGCGGTCAAACTGTTCCCAGTAGTGGACGTAGATGCGTACTCCCTCGCCACTCCGGGCGTCCTGCCACAGGTAGGCCGGTTTTCCGGTGAGGGCTGGAATCAGGTTGCGCTTGCCAAAGGTGCATCCGGTGACCGACTGGATGCCATCCACGGCGCAGGTGTCATTGCCGGTGGTGGCCACCAGTGTGGTTGGATCCATGCCGCGCCGGGCCGTTTCGTCCAGTGCCGCCAAGGCCACCCGATAGCCCATGGCGATATCCAGACAGCGGTGGCCATGGAAGGAAACCACCTGTTCAAAATTGGGTCGGGGCACGGGATTGACGGGCTCAGGCGGCGGGGAGCCGAAGCTCCGGCGGGTCGGCAGCGCGGTACAACACGATGGTGCGCCCCAGGGTCTGCACCCAGTAGGCCTCGGCTCGAGCGGCCAGCTCAAAGGCAATTTCACGGGCATCACAGTCCGCATTTTTTCCGATGGCAACCTTCACCAGTTCCCGGTGTTCAAATTCTCCCGCGATGGTGGTAACGACGCCATCGGTCAGGCCTTCCCGTCCAATCTGTACGGTCGCCTTCAAGGTATTGGCGTGGGCCCGTAAAAAACGGCGCTGCTTGCCGGTCAATTCCGGTTCGGGCATGGAAGAAACTCAGTGATAGGTGTGTTCCGGGCCGGGGAAGGTGTTGTCCTTTACCTCGTCCGCGTAGGACTTGAGCGCGCGCCGGATGGTGCGTCCCAGATGTGCGTATGGTTTTACAAATTTCGGGTATTTTCCCTCTCCCAGCCCCAACAGATCGTGCCATACCAGGATCTGTCCGTCGCAGTGAATGCCCGCGCCGATTCCAACGGTGGGAATGGAGAGCAACTCGGTGACCTCCTTGGCGAGCTTTTCGGGAATTCCCTCCAGTAGCAGCGAAAATGCGCCGACGGACTCCAACGCGCGGGCCTCGGTCAGGATGCGTTCCGCCTCTCCCTGCCCCTTCCCCTGCACCCGGTAGCCGCCCATGGCGTGAACCGATTGGGGGGTGAGTCCAATGTGTCCCATCACCGGGATTCCGGCGGTTACCAGCGCCGCCACCCGCTCCAGCGCCGCGTCGGATCCGCCCTCCAGTTTCACGGCGGCCGCGCCCCCTTCGGCGATCAGACGGCCGGCGTTTTCCATCGCCGCCCCGGTGCCCTGCTGGTAGCTCATGAACGGCATGTCGGTCATCAACAGGGCTCGCCCCACGCCACGAGCAACCATTTGGGTGTGGTAGACCATCTGGTCCATGGTGACCGGAAGAGTGGTGTTCCGTCCCTGCACCACGGTGCCCAGCGAGTCACCTACCAGGATCAGGTCTATCCCGGCGGCGTCCGCCAACCGTGCGGATGGGTAATCGTAGGCGGTGACGGCGGCAATCTTGTTGCCATCTGACTTCATGGCCAGGATGTCGCGAATTGTCAGGCTCATGGTGTGGCCTCCCACTGGACCTCGGGGCGGGGGTACAGTCCGGAACGGGTAACGATGTCGGGAACGGTCTCCTCGCAGAATACCGCCATGATGTGAACTCCCGCCACTCCGGGGATGTTGCGTACCCCTTCGATGATCTCCAGGCAGATGTTCACCCCTTCGGCAAGAACCCGCTCGGGCCCTTGGTGCTCGACCTTTTTGAGCCGGTCGATCAGCGGTTGCGGAACCACGATGCCCGGCACATGGGCATTCATGTATTCCGCCATGCGCACGCTTTTTAGCGGTGCCACTCCGGCCAACACAAAAACCCGCTCATGAAGCCCCTCGGCCACAACCCGGTCCATCAACTGGCGAAACTGTTGCACGTCGAAGATCATCTGGGTCTGGACGAATTCGGCGCCCTTTTCGACCTTTCGTTCAAGCCGTTTGACCATGGAGTCCAGGCTGACCGACACCGGGTTGAAGGCGGCCCCCAGAAAAAACCGGGGCGCAACCTTGATCGGTTTGCCGTTGGCCAGTGTGCCGGTTTCTCCCATCAGACGCACCATTTTGAGCAGCTTGAAGGAGTTGACGTCGAATACCGGCTTCGCCTCAGGGTGATCTCCGATGCGCGGGCTGTCACCGGACAGGGCCAGCAAATTGCGCATACCCAGTGCCCAGGCGCCAAGCAGATCCGCCTGCATGCCGATCAGGTTACGGTCGCGGCAGGTCATTTGAAGCACCGGTTCCACCCCTTCGTTCTGCACTACCAGGGAACAGGCAAACGAACTCATGCGCACTACAGCGGTCTGGCAATCGGTCAGGTTGGCGGCATCCACGTAGCTGCCAACCATGCGCGCCTTTTCAATCAGCGGTTCGGTGACCGCGCTCTTGGGCGGCGTCAACTCGGCAGTGACGGCGAAGTGGCCGGCCCTGAGTATTGCTTCCAGTCGGCTGCGCGGGGGTTGATCGGTCATCACGGGTGCGGGAATTCAGGATAAACGGGTGAGCTATTCGCTAAGGGCGGCATTCCGGCGGGCGGACTGCACGGTGTTTTCAAGCAGCATGGCGATCGTCATCGGTCCCACGCCGCCGGGCACCGGGGTAATCCAGGAGGCCACTTCACGTACCCGGTCAAAATCCACGTCACCGGTCACCTTGCCGTCCGGAAGGCGGTTGATGCCCACGTCGATCACCACCGCTCCGGGTTTGACCATGTCGGCGGTGATCATGTGCGGCTTGCCCACCGCCACCACCAGGATGTCGGCGCGACGGGTATGCTCCGGGAGGTTGCGGGTGTGCTGGTGGCACACGGTGACCGTGGCTCCGGCCTGCATGAGCATCACCGAAATCGGCTTGCCGACGTTGCCGGCCCCCACCACCACGGCGTCGGAGCCCTGAACCTCGACCTTGCATACTTCCAGCAGTTTCATGATGCCGTAGGGGGTGCATGGGGCGAAAATCATGTCGCCAATCATCAGGCGCCCGACGTTGGTTTCGTGGAAGCCGTCCACGTCCTTGCGCGGGCTGATGGCGGCAATGATTTCCACCTCGCTGATCCCTTTGGGAAGGGGCAACTGGACCAGAATGCCGTCCACCATCGGGTCGTAATTGAGGCGCTGAATCAACGCCATCAGCTCATTTTCAGGGGTATCGCCGGGCAGGTGGTGGACGTTGCTGGTGATGCCCACCTCCTGGCAGGCCCGCACCTTGTTGCGCACGTAAATCTCGGAGGCCGGGTCGTTTCCGACCAGAATCACGTCCAGCCCCACATGGTTGCCCTGTTGTTTGATTTCCGCCACCTGGCGGGCGAGGTCGGCGCGCACTCCTTGGGCGATCTGCTTGCCGTCGATGATGTTGGCGGACACGTTGGCAGTCCCTTTACCAGTAGAACTCACAGAATATTGGCCCCTGGGGTGCGGCAGTCGATCACCCGATCCGGGGTAACCACCCATTGTACTAGTTGATCATCCTCATTGGCCGGAACGTTTTCAACGATCTGTCCTTCAAGCGCCAAGGCCACTCGGACTCCGGCACTTTGTACCAACAGGCGGTCAAAGAACCCCTTGCCGTAGCCCAGCCTGCGTCCCATGGCGTCAAAGGCCAGGCCAGGCAATAAAAACAGGTTCACCTCACGCGGGGATATCACTTCGCATTCCGGGTTGGGTTCCATGATGCCCCAGCCGCCGGCGGTGAGGTCGTGAACCGGGTTGGTCACGTGACATAGCTCGAGGTTGCCTCCCTCGACGCGCGGCAATACCAGCCGCTTGCCGGTGAGAAGCGCGCGGGCGATATAGCCGCCGGTGCGAACCTCGGAGCCGATATGCATATACATACAAATAGTGCGGGCGGTGGTGAAGGCGGGGAGGGTGACCACGCGGGCTTCCACTTCTTCGCTCAGGGCGTCCAGCTCAACGGTGCCGAGACCGTCACGCCAGGCGCGCATTCTGGAGCGCAGGGTCGCCTTGTCATGCTGCATGCTCATGGGAAAAACCGTATCCGGAGTAGACCCGAACGCTACTCATGTGTCAAGGCAGGTTGGATGGAAGCTGGTTGACTTGAGGGTCGTGGCACCCTATGATCCCCCGTTCCTGAATTTCCTATTGCCGAAGTGGTGGAACTGGTAGACACGCCGTCTTGAGGGGGCGGTGGGAGTAATCCCGTGCGGGTTCGAGTCCCGCCTTCGGCACCATGGCACGCCCGGCGGGGAGTGGAGGTGGGTGTGGCGAAAAATTCCTGCCTCGCAGGCTTTTTCGGTTGACTCCCGCCGATGATGTAGATACGATAGTGAGCTTCCGCAACGTTTTGACCACGTGTTGGTTTGTTTAGCGGCGACAGGTCTTTGACAACTAAATAGGATGGTGCGCGTCCTTGTGAGTAAGGGTTTTTTGTTAAGAAGAAACTACTCGGACTTCGGTTCGTAAATTTCTACTGAGAGTTTGATCCTGGC
>JAOUMB010000045.1 GCA_029881725.1 Nitrospirota bacterium | reverse complement strand
CCGCCGACGCCGCCTACGCAGCCGACGCCGCCTACGCAGCCGACGCCGCCTACGCCGCCGACGCCGCCGACGCCAGAACCAACGCCAGAGCCGATTTTAGTTGGCTACGGGAGCAGTGGGACGACGCCCACCCGGAGGCATTCCTGTCCCGCCCCCTGTGGCCGAACGACACTCCGGAGAAGTGGAAGGAATTGGTACGCGAACGCTCCGAGGCCGCCCGCAATGCCGGTCTGGGCGACATGGTGGACCGCCATCAGCGCATGCTGGATGGCACCTTCGACCGGAACGAGGCGGAGAAGGTGGTGGGGGAGTGGTGGGAGGGGTATCAGAAAGAGCACCCGGAAATTTCCACGAGCGGGACGAATGGCGAAAGTGTGGTCATTGAGCCGGACCCCCTCGAGATCCGGATAGAAGTGCCCCCCGCGACTGTTACTGTTTCACAGCCCCCCGGAATTCCCACCGCCCTCGCCGACAAACCCAGCCCCATGGACCATCTGGGCCGGAAATCCCTAGTTGCCGCCCTGTCCGACATGTTTATGGACTCCACGCAGGAAACACCGTTGACGGTGGGCCTGTTCGGCGACTGGGGGGCGGGCAAGAGTTCCGTCAAGGAACAGGTAGTGGCGCGGCTGAACCGGGATTCTCCAAAACGCTTTCGGATTGCCGATTTCAACGCGTGGAAGTACGAGCAGACGGACAGCATGGCGGCGGGCCTGGCGCAGGAAACGGTGGATTCCCTCGTCAAGCCGCTCGACAGGCTGGATCGTCTGGACCTCCGCCTGGGTTTTGCCGTGCGGGAATACGGCTGGCACTTTTTTCTGGTTGCCGGGTTGTTTGTGCTAAGCGCGGTGGGGGTCTGGATGTTCCCGGAGTGGGCGGACCAGCAGGAAGCGGCCCCTCCGATATGGGGGGTCGGGTGGATGGGGTTGCTCGGCGGTGCCTATCTCCTGGGGCGGCGCTTGCTGGATCATCCGCTTTCGGCGGAACTGCAAACCTACCTCAAATTACCGGAATACAAGAAACATCTGGGGCACATTCCGGTTATCGAGAGGCACATCGAGTTTTTGAGCGAATACCTGCTGGTGCGCGGACGGCGCATGATTGTGTTTGTGGATGACCTGGACCGCTGCCGTCCGAAAAGCATTGTGGAAGTGCTCGAAGCCGTGAGGCTGGTAATGGGCCTTCCCAACGTATTCGTGGTGATTCTGGTCGATCACCGCATCGCCTTGCAGGCGGTGGCGGACCACTTCAAGGATCTGGAAAGCTCCCATCGCCCCCGGGAGGAGATTGCGCGGGACTATCTGGGCAAGATCATCCAGCTTCCCGTGTGTTTGGCCGACCCGGAACCGGAACACCTGGATGGTTATATCCATAACGCCCTGTTCAAGGGGGCGACCGAGGACGAGCCGGAAAAACCGGCCCCGAAATCAACGCTGGATTTGCCCTCCGATCTCGACGATGAACCCGGGGGCGGGATGAACGCTGGGGAGGAGTCCCCTGCGCCCGAACCCGACTGGTTTCAAGAGGAAAACGAGGAGGATGAGGAGCCGCAAACGCCCGAAGTGCCCGTGTTGGGCCGTATGCGCGCCGTGACCGGCGATGCGGCCCAGTCCGTTGCGGCCATGCTGGAAAGCCGCGGCGAGGCGCGGGATTTTGCCGACCTGTCCCGCAAGCTGCGCTTTACCAACCCCCGGCAACTGGGGCGGCTGCGCAATGCCTATCGCCTTATCAAGCGCCTGTATCCCGGCGATGGTGCGGAAGATGCCATCACCCGGCGGCGCAACATCCTGCTGATGCTGTTCTGGCAGGAACTGCTGCACCAGTTTCCGCAGGATGCCCATGAATCGCTGGAACGCAGCATGTGGACCGGAAAGCCCAATCCACCAGAGCTAACCAAGCTTCGCCCCGGACAGCGCGACCGCGCGAAACATGCCCACGCCTTTGCGGGCGAGAAGTTTCTCGACCAGTTTGGTGAGGAAGGGGAGGCAAACTATTTGCGGATGGCCAGGGAGGTGGGTCGCGTGATCCTCCCCCGCAGCGAGCGTCCGCACCTCACGATCCAACGGGAACGGTCTGCCGATACCGTTGACACGGGCGCACAGGATGGCGGCGAGTAACCCGCATCCCTTTATGAAAAAAGCCCCCCAAGGAGCCCTATAGGCTAAAAACCCTCAATCCTCCCTCAACTCCACCCCATCCATGCCGACAAGATATGCACGCTTTATGGGCATTCTACTGAGCATTGTGAGAGGGATATGGACAAGACGCTTCCGGCGACCGACGCATCCGCTTCCCCTGAAACCGCGGGTCAAGCCGCGCAGGCCACGCGGCCGGGTTTTGTAAAAAAGCAGCAGGCCGGGGCGGCTCCCGCGTCCGGGGCGATGCAAAAAACCCACGGCGACCCGCTGGGGCAGCAGCCGTTCGCGGCGGCCATTGCCGCCACCCTGTGCAAGCCGTTCGGCACCGGCCCGCTCACCATCGGCCTGTTCGGCGCGCCGGGCAGCGGCAAGAGTTCTATGATCGGGCGCATTGCCGCCCTGCTGAATGCCGATCCGGCGGGAAAATCCTTCTATCAGGCCCGTTTCGACGCCGCCCGCTACGATGAAAGCGGCACCCTGCACGCCGGGCTGGCGCAGGAAATGGCCGCCTCCGTGGCCGCATCCCCCGGCTGGAAGGGGCTGCCCGCCCTGCGTCTGGACATCATCCGCCGGGATCAGGGGTTTCGGAAGCCGCTGATCCTGCTCGGGCTGTTTCTGCTGTTTCTGCTCTCCCCCAAGGCGTGGCTGCCGCTGCTGGTGCTTCAGAAGAAAATCGCCACCTCGGTGGCCAAGGGGGTGGTGATGGGGGCGTGGGGCGTGGGCAACGTGGTGTGGGGCACGCTCATGTACCGCTATGCCTACCGCATCTGGAACCATCCCCTAAGCGCCGGAAAAAAGACGTTTTTGCGCCCGGAAAAATATGGCACCCACCTGTCGCAGCCCGCAGTGGTGGCGCGGGACGTGGATCACCTGTGCGCCGCCGCGCTTTCCGCCAAACGGCGCATGGTGGTGTTCGTGACCGGCATCGAGCGGTGCACCCCGCAAAACGCCCGGCGCGCGCTGGAAGCCGTGCGCCAGTTGGCGGTGCGGCCCCACGTGAGCGTGGTGCTGGCCGCCGATACGGAATCGCTGGCCCATCACATCGGCCGCGAGGAACTGGGCCGTCTGGTGCAGGTGCCGGTGCAGATGCCCACCCCGGATGCGGGGCAGGTGGACGCCTACGTGCACGAGGGGCTGTTCGGCACCCCGTCCGGCGATACGGAGGTGCACGCCGTGCCGGTTCTGGGCAGGCCCCACGCGGTGCCGGTGGAGCTGGCGCCGAACGACGCGGGCCACGAGGCCGATGATTTTGCCACCGCAGCCACCAGCATGGGGCTGAACAACCCCCGCCGCCTGGAACGGGTGAAAAACGGCTATCGCATGCTCAAGCGCATCTACCCCGATGCGGCCCTGGCCGAAAAAGCCGACACCCGCCGCACGGTGCTGCTCACTCTTTTCTGGCAGGAGCTGCTGTTGGGCCTTCCTCGTCAACAATCTGACGCGCTGGAGGCCACCCTGTGGGCCAAAAACGGGGCGGCCCAGGGGGATGGCCCGGTTGGCGATTCCGGGGTCGTACAGGCCAAAATTGCGGCTTCCGTGGCGGCCGAGCACTTGGTGGGGGCTTTTGGCCGGAACGGGCAGGCCGATTATCATCAATTCGCCGCCGCGGTCCGCTCCGTCCTCCTCCCGGCAGGCAGGGACTAGCCCCCGAGCCGGGCCGATTGGCGTTTTTTGCCATTCGGGGACCATGGCCGTGCGCCTAGCCCCCGCAATTATGGCCGTGCGCCCAGCACTTGCCCGGGGCACTTCCCGAGCGGCGCTGAATCGCCCCCATCTCCACCCTTCCCATCAGAAACTATGGCCGTGCGCCGAGCACTTGTCCGGGGCACTTCCCAAGCGGCGCTGAATCGCCCCCATCTCCACCTTTCCCATCAGCCATTATGGCCGTGCGCCGAGCACCATGAGCCACATACCGCGACTGATGTAATCTTTTGCTTTAAGTCCGTTGGCGGCCAGGGCGGCGTCGATCTGGTCCACTTGCTCGTTCAAAATGCCGGAGAGGATGAGGTGTCCTCCGGGTGCGAGCAGGCGGTTGAGTTCGGGCATCAGCTCCACGATCACATGGGCCAGCAGGTTGGCCAGCACGATGTCGTAGTGGCCGGAGACGGCATCGGTGGTGCCGGTGAACAGGCGCACGGTGTCTTCCACGTGGTTGAGACGGGCGTTTTCCTGGGCGTTGAGCACGGCGTCGGGATCGTTGTCGAACGCGGTGACGCGGGTGCAGCCGAGCAGGGCGGCGCCAATGGCCAGGATGCCGGAGCCGGTGCCCACGTCGAGCACGGTGGGGGCGGGGAGGGGGGCGGCGGTGAGGCGTTTTTCGAGGGTTTCCAGGCAGGTGGCGGTGGTGGCGTGGCCGCCGGTGCCGAAGCCGCGTCCGGGCTTGATTTTAAGGGGGATGCGGCCCCGGGCATCGGAGTCCGGGCACCAGTCGGGCAGCACCATAAGGCGTTCGCCGACGGGGAGGGGGGAGAAATGGGCTTGCCAGGCGGTGATCCAGTCGGCCTCGTCGGTGGTGGACCATTCGGCTTGAAGCGGCGCATCGAGCAGGTTCAGGGACAAAAAATGGCCGGACCACGCCTCAATGGCGTGTCCGGCCTCGGAAGGAACGGTATCGGATGGGAAATAGGCGATCAGGCTTTCGCCATCCTGCCAGGTTCCGGTGCTGCCCAGTTGCATGAGCAGGCCGGAAATCGGATCCGCCAGCTTCCGAGGCGGTAATAGACGTAGAGTTAACCAGGAGTTTTGTTCCACGTCGGCGCGGGTGTGTGTTGTTAAAACCACCCCGGAAGCTGGCGAAATACTGAGCCGGACCCGGGGGGCGGGGACCAATCACCCCGCCGGATCCGGCATTGTACAGCCCCATTAGGTGCCGGGGCACCCCCCTTAGGACCGTTTCAAAACCTTTTGTACGCAGCGCCGTTCGCTGCGGTGTGCACCAGACAGTGCCAACGAGCTGGGATGGGGGAACCAGCCCGCCTGCGGCTGCCTGGTGCACACCGCAAGGAACAGTCCTACCGCTGCTCACCCCCTGCGCTGTGCACCAAGGACCGGGTCAGGATGGGGGACCAACCCGATATTCCCTGATGCACAGGGCAAGGGATAAACTCACCCCGCCCGACGCCCGCTCTTTCGAGCGGAAGGAGCGCCCCCCATCCCCCCCGGTCTGGGGGACGCTCCTTACGTTCTTCGAAGGTAGATGCCCGAAGATCACCTACCCCCCTCTCTCGATCCTCCCGTTCAGGAGGATTCCCCCCCACCCGCCTTCGCGTTAGCGACGTGGCGTGTGTGCCTCTCGCCCTTTTCTATTACAGGTCTCGTGCCACATCCCGCCAAAAATTTTATAAAAATCGACAGAAAATCATAAAACCATACAGTTACGCACTATAAAAAATAAAATGGTTTAATGATATGCGTGTGTTGAATGGTGCTCAACACCAAAGCACCGCCCATCGCGGTGTCTCAAATTGTGTATCGGGACATGTATCACGAGACATATTAGTGTCTCGCTATGGGTGTCTCGGGCGAGGAAGGCTACTTTTGGGTGGGGAGTCCCAACGCCTCCATGCGCCGGTAGAGGGTGGCGCGGCCCACCCCCAGCGCCCTGGCTGCCCGCTGCCGGTTGCCGCCATTGGCGGCCAGCACCTCCAGGATACGCTCCCGCTCCTCGTCGGGCGACAGTCCCGCGCGGGCACCGGCGATGGGCGGCGGCTGGAGAGGGGGCGTCGGAGCGGGCGATGCCGTGACGAGCGCGGGAGACGGGGCGATTGCGCCGTCGTCGGGGGTGCTGACCGGCAGGGGAGGGGGGGCATCCGGCTGCCGGGGCACTTCGGGGGGCGCCGCGCTGGTGATCTCCGGCGGCAGGTCGGAGATCTGAATGGTTTTGGTGCGCGCCTGAATGACTGCATATTCAATGGCATGCACCAGTTCGCGCACGTTGCCCGGCCACTGGTAGGCGGCCAGCACCCGCATGGCGTCCGGGCTGACGGCTTCCACGTCCTTGCCGGAACTGGCCCGGCTTTTGGCCAGGGTGGCGGCGGCCAGCAGCGGAATGTCCTCCCGCCGCTCCCGCAAGGGCGGGAGCTGAACCCGCGCCACCCGCAGGCGATAGAGCAGGTCGGCACGGAAGGCGCCCTTTTCCACCTCGTGGGACAGGTCCCGGTTGGTGGCGGCGACCACGCGCACATCCACCTTGCGCGGCACCGATTCCCCCAGGCGGGTGATCTCCCGCTCCTGAAGCACGCGCAGCAGGCTGGTTTGCACGCCCATGGGAATGTCACCAATCTCGTCCAGAAAGATGGTGCCCCCCTCGGCGGCCTCGAAAAAGCCCTTGTGGTCGGTGACCGCGCCGGTGAAGGCGCCGCGCTTGTGGCCGAACAACTGGCTGGCCAGCACCGAGTCGGTCAGTCCCGCCGCGTTGACCGCGATGAACGGCCGCTCCGCGCGCGGGCTGGCCGCGTGGACCGCGCCCGCCACCAGTTCCTTGCCGGTACCGGTCTCGCCCTCCACCAGCACGGTCCAGTCCACCTGGGCCACCTCCTGAATCTGCTGGAACAGCACCCGCATGGGCTTGCTGTTGCCCACCATCTTGTGGAAGGTGGCCTTTTCGGACAGCATGCGGCGCAGGCCGTGCAGGTCGGTAACATCATAAATCAGATAGATGCGCCGGGTGGGGTCGCGGGGGTCGTCCACCACCTCCAGCTCCAGCCACAGGTCCACCCGGTCGCCCGTGGCGGGCAGGTGCACCGCCACCTTGGCGCGCTCCTCCGGGGGCAGTGCTGCTGTGGCGCGCACCCGGTCCCGATCCGCCGGGGAGATGGGGATGCACTCGTCGAACCGCTTGCCCGGGGCGGCGCCGAGGTTCGACGGGCACAGGGCGCGGGCGGTGTCGCTCAGGAAGGTGATCTGCCCATTCGCGTCGGTGATGGCGGTGCCGATGCGCAGGCCGTTGAGCACCACCTGCAGGTCTTCGTGGCTCTTTTCCAGCGCCCGGCGGGCATTGCGCCGGTCGTCTTCGGCGCGGGACGCCTGCAACAGACTGGCACCGGTGGAAAGCAGCGGCGCCAGCACGTCGATCAGTTCCGCGTCGTATTCCCGTTCCCGATTGGCCAGCACCGCCAGCCCCATCGCGTCGTCGCCGCTGGCCAGGGGCAGAACCGCCAAGCGTAGCAGCGGAGGGACGTCGCGCGGCAGCACACCTGCGGGCACAGTCAAATCCGGGCCGTTCAGGATGGCGGGGGAACCGGTATCAAATACCTTGTATAACGGGCTATTTTGTATAAATAGTTCAAGTTCCGGAACATCTTTTGACCCGACCGATCCGGGTTCACCCACGGCCTGGGGAACCACCACCGGCAGGCCGGTGCGGAGGGTGTCGATGCCGGCCAGCAGGCCCCACTGACTGCCGGTGATCTCCAGAAGATCCTCCAGCAGTCCGTGGAACACCTGATCGGTTCCCGCGTCGGTGATGAAGCGGCTCTGGGCGCTGGACACGGCCCGGAACAGGCGGTTGCTGAGACGGATTTGCGCCTCGGCGGCGGTGCGGTCGCTGGTGTCGCGGGCCACGCCGGTAAACAGCCGCCGGCTGCCCACGGTGGTTTCGCCCACCGCCAGTTCCAGCGGGAATTCGGTGCCATCCTTGCGCCTTCCGGTCAACTGCCGCACCGTTCCCACCACCCGTTTGACGCCGGTATCCAGGTACTCGCGGATGTGCCCATTGTGCTCGGACCGGTACGGATCGGGCATCAGCATGGACACGTTGTGGCCGATCACGTCCGCCGCCGCATAGCCGAAAATGCGCTCGGCGGCCGGGTTGAAACCCTCGATGATACCCTTCTCGTCGATGGTGATGATGCCGTCCTGCGCCGTATCCAGAACGGCGCGCACCCGTGCCTCGGTCTCGCGGATGGTGGCTTCCACGTTGCGGCGCGCGGCCCGGCGCCGGGCACGGGTGGCCAGCGCCTTGATGCGTGCCTGCATGTATTCCGCGCTGGCCCGGGCGGGCAGCAACTCATCCACCCCGGCCTCGATCAACTGCGGCAGATCAGCCTCATCCCCACCGGCAAGAACCAGCAACCCCTGCCCGTTGACCGGCATGGCCCGCAAATCCTGGCACAGGGCCAGCACCACGGAGCGCCCCAGGGTGCCGTCCACAATCAGCAGGGTATAGAGTGTCTCCCGGGCGGCGCGGATCCCGTCGCCGGGGTGCTCGTGCGCGGACACCCGCGCCCCGAGCGAATGCAACGGGCCGGCCAGGGCGGCCACCGCCGGGTTGCCGCCGGTGATTAACAGGGTTTCGACGGATTCCGACATGCCTCCCCTTCCCCCGGAAGCGGCACCGTGCCGGCTTCCCCATCGGTCGAGCATAGCAGCGGATGAGACAGTGAGACAGTTTTTTGCGAAAAAATCCGCGCTTGGGACAGAAACGGGCTGGTGGAGACGTCGAGAACGCCTCCCTAGAGCGGGCCGGGGCCGTCCGGCCCCCGGTAGATGCGCACCTGGCCCCGGGCCACGAAGCGGTCGAACTGTTTGCGCAGCCAGATTTTGAACAGGCGGCGGGTGGGGGGGAACAGGATCAGAAGCCCCATGCAGTCGGTGATGATCCCCGGCGTGACCAGCACCACCCCGGCCAGCAGGATCAGGATGCCGTCGATCATCTCCTCGGCGGGCATTTCTCCCCGTTGCAGGAGTTCCTGCGCGCGGAAGGCGACTCGCAGGCCCTCCATGCGGGCCAGGTACGCGCCCACCACTCCGGTGGCGAGCACCACCAGCAGAGTGTTGAGTCCGCCGATCACCTGGCCCACCTGAATCAGCACATACAACTCCGCCAGCGGCAGCGCGGTAAACAGCAGGACCAGCGGAAAGAACATGGCGTTAATGCCTGGAACGGGTTGTGATCACGAAAGGTCCGCCATCTTGGCGCCGATTTCGGCCAATTGTTCCGGGGACAGCACGCCCTCGGCCATACGGAAGGCGATCTGGTCTTCCTTCATGATGTGGCCGGACAGGCAGTAGCCCATCTCTTGCGTGGCCAGCCGGAGGGCCGCCTGGGATTCCGCTCCGGGGGTGTCCCGCACCGCGTGCAGGGCTTCGCGGGTCTTGTCCAGCAAGCCTTTCAACCGTGCGTGCTCCTGCAGCACCAGTTGAATCGGCCCCACCTGGGGCACGGCGGGGAACAGCACCTGCTCCTCGCGCCGCTCGTGCAGGTCCAGGGTATGCAACAGGATATGCACCGCGTCCGCCACCGCCGCCGGATCCGCGTCGCCATTGGCGAACAGGGCGTCCAGTCCGGCAATCTGGCGTTTGATCTCGGCGTGGTCGGCTTGCAGCATTTCGATGGGGTTGTGGGTCACGGGAGGCCTCGTTTAAACACAGGGTAAACAAACTTAATCGACTGAAAACACAAGAATAGTTCTATAGTGTCCTATAGGAACAGCCGCGCAATCGGAATACCTTCAGGGTGCCGCCTGATGGGGGTTTCTGTCAAATCCGCCCGGACTCCGGGGCCTCCGCCTTGAGCGCCGCCACCTCTTCCGCCGTCAGGTTGCGCCATTCACCCACGGGGAGGGTGTCGAGCTTCACCCCGTCGATGCGCACCCGCACCAGGGTTTTGACTTCGTGCCCCACCTTGCGGCACATGCGGCGGACCTGCCGGTTTTTTCCCTCGGTGAGCACGATGGTGAACCGGTCCGGCGCCAGACGGGTGACCGTGGCGGGGCGGGTGCGCTCGCCCATCAGGGGCATGCCGTCCGCCAGCCGTTGCAGGGCGCCGTCCGGGATGGGACGGTCCACGGTGACGTCGTATTCCTTTTCCTTGTGCCGCTCCGGGTGGTTGAGGGCGGTGGTCAGGGTGCCGTCGTTGGTGAGCAGCAGCAGGCCGGAACTGTCCTTGTCCAGCCGCCCCACCGGGAACAGGCCCGGAATATCCACCAGTTGGGTGACCACCTTCGGCTCGCCGGGAGCCGGGTTCACCGCCGTTACGTAACCGCGTGGTTTATGAAGCGCCACGTAGACATGACTGCGCCCGCCGGTATCCACCTCCACCGTGTCGGTGGCGGGATCGACCTTTACCCCCAGTTCGGTGACGGGCACTCCGTTGACGCGCACCCGGCCGTCGGCGATGAGCCGGTCGGCCTCCCGGCGCGAGGCAATGCCCTGGGAGGCGATCCACTTGTTGAGGCGCATGGCGCCAGGGGTTTCTGCGTTCATAAGGGGAGGGGGGTATAATCCTTGCGCGTGATGAAACCCCATTCTAGCGATTCACACCCCCAGGACGCCATGCCGGAAGACGAGGCGTGGGTTGTTCCCGACGAGACGGTGCCCGCCCTGCCGGAGCGGTCCGGCGGCAACGACCTGGTCCCGTTCGACCCGCTGCGCCGCTATCTGGCCGAGGTGCGCCAGCATCCGTATCTGGACCGGGAAGAGGAGCACGCCCTGGCGCTGGCCTTTTTTGAGCACGGGGACCGGGAGGCGGCGCAAAAGCTGATTCTGGCCAACCTGCGGCTGGTGGTGCGCATGGCCTACGACTACAAGAAAACCCCCACCCACCTGCTGGACCTGATCCAGGAGGGCAACCTGGGGCTGATGGCGGCAGTAAAAAAATTCGACCCCTATCGCGGGGTGCGACTGGGCACCTATGCCGGATGGTGGATCAAGGCGTACATGCTGCGCTACATCATGGCCAACTGGAAGATGGTGCGCATCGGCACCACCCAGGAGCAGCGCAAACTGTTCTTCAACCTGCTGAAGGAAAAAGAACGGCTGGAAGCCTCCGGGTATGACGTGGGCCCCAAACTGCTGGCCGAACGGCTGGACGTGAAGGAGTCCAGCGTGATCGAAATGGAGCAGGCGCTCACCCATTGGGACAGCTCCCTGGACGAGCCGGTGGGGGAGGAGTCGGGCATGACGCGCGGCGACCTGCTTGCCGGGGGCGGCATCGATCCCGCCGAGGAGGCCGCGCAAAGCCAACTGCGCGAATTGATCGGTACCCACCTGGCGGCCTTTGGCCAGGCGCTGGAAGGGCGCGACCGGGAGATTTTTACCGAACGTCTGTTATCCGACGAGCCGGTTACCCTTCAGGAAATCGCCGATCGCCACGGCGTGTCCCGCGAGCGCATCCGCCAGAACGAAAAACGGCTGCTGGACAAGCTGAAGGTGTATCTGTCGGAACGGGTGGAGGGGATCGAGGGGATGGATTTTTCGGTGTCGGGGGATTAGACGGTCCCAGCTTGTTAAAGAGAAAAATAACACCACAAAATACGCTTAACAAAAACGCTAAACAGTGCTCCACAGAGTGGCATTTGATTTCCGTGGAATACTGTTCGTTTAATCCTGATTAAATAAGCATTCAACGTTCCTGAAACATAACAAGGTCCGCCCGTAAAAAATTCACATGTGATTGTTATAATGTGTTTTTTGTCAGATTCGTGCGCCTTGTTTCCGTGGTGATAAAAAAATCGTCTAAAGTCCACTTCACACCCGGACGATAAACCACCATCACGGCGCACCATGGTCTGGGAAACGGTTTCCCGAACCGATGTGGGCCCAAGATCCCATCACCCGCCATTTGGCGTTACAGATGCGTTACCGGTGGTGGGTTATTTACATGTAATTGGGGACCGGACCATGTTGAACAAGTTCAGTTTCACGTCAAAAATCGTGATCGCGGTAGTCGGGGGCTTCGTGCTCAGTTTTGCCATCAATTTCCTCGTGGTTGCGCAAAGCCTGGAGCGAAACGCCATGGAGGCCATGGTATCCAAGGCCCGGGCCATCACCCAGGAGGCGGAAAACGCCCGCGAGTACATGTCGGAGCTGCGGGCACGGCACAACGCCTTTGACGACAAAACCCTGCTGGCACAAGTGGAACAGACCATGTCCGGCTCGGCCAACCGAATCGAGGACGCGCGCAAGACCGGCTACTACTGGACGATTCCAGTGGTGGCCGCCTGGAACGTGGGGCAGCGCGAAGCGGCGAGCGCCGGGTATGAGTTCAAGGTGCCCAAGATCGAGCCGCGCAATCCGGACAACGAACCCACCCCCATGGAGCGCGACATGTTGCTCTCCCTTCGGCAGAGCAAGGCGCCGGAGCTGTACCGGGAGGATGCCGCGGAAAACGTGCTGCGCTACATGAAGCCGGTGGTGCTGTCGGAGGACTGCATGGTTTGCCACGGCACCGTGGAGCAGTCCATAACCGGCACCGATACCGATCCGCTCGGGTTCCGGATGGAAGGGTGGAAGGAGGGGGAGGTGCATGGCGGGTTTGAGGTCATTGCCGACCTGTCCCCCATGCAGGCGGCGGTGCGGGATACGCTGACCAAGAGTTTTCTGTTCGGGTTTCCTCTGGGCGTGGCGTTGATCCTGCTGGCCATGCGCACCTTTGTGCTGCGGCCGGTGCGGTACCTGCTGGAAGCCCTGCAAAATCTGTCGTCTGGAGATTTGAGCCGCCGTGCAACGGTGAAATCCGACGACGACGTGGGGCGCGCCATGCGGGCGCTCAACGAGTCCATGGAGGGTTTTTCGAGCACGGTATCGTCGGTCAAAACCGCGGCCCACGGCATGGCGGAGCGCATCGTAATGATGGCCGAGTCCAACAACGGCCTGTCGGTGCGCACCCAGGAGCAGGCGGCGGCACTGGAGCAGAGCGCAGCCACCATGGAGCAGATGACCGCCAACATCCGCAGCGCGGCCGAGAGCGCCCGGCAGGCCACCGAACTGGCGCTCAAGGCGCAACAGGTGGCGGGCAGCGGGGATACGGTGGTGCGTGACACGGTACAGGCCATGGGCGAAATCACCGAATCCTCCCGCCGGGTAACGGAGATCACCAACGTGGTAAGTGAAATCGCTTTCCAGACCAACCTGCTGGCCCTGAACGCCGCCGTGGAGGCGGCGCGGGCGGGAGAACACGGGCGCGGCTTTGCCGTGGTGGCCCAGGAAGTGCGCAACCTGGCCCAGCGCTCCGCCGGCGCCGCCGCCGAGATCAAGGATCTGATCGAGGAGTCGGCGGAGAAGGTGAGCAAGGGCAATGAGCTGGTTGATCGCACCGGCGCCACGCTGGGAGATATCTCCCGGTCGGTGCAGGAAGTGGCCGGTCTGATCGGCGATGTCTCGAACCTGTTCGATGAGCAGGGAAGGGGGGTGGCGGAGGTCACCCAGGGAGTCCGGCAGATGGATGCGGTGGTCCAGGAGAACGCCGGATACGTGCAGGAAAACGCCGCCCTGTCGGAAACCCTGGCCGCCGACGCCCAGGACCTGGTGGGCCTGATGGCGCGCTTCAACGTAGGAAGGGAGGCCGGCACGCCCGGTACCGAAGCGCTTCCGACGGGCCGTTTCCGGCGCATGGGCGCCAGTAACGGCGCGGAAATGGTTGCCCAGAGGTCGGACTTGAAGGCACAGGGGAGAAGCGCCTTCAAGGCACGGCCAAAGCCGCACGAAAAGGTGCGTGTCCATGTGGACGAGGAGGAGGTGGCGGACTTCCAGGAGTGAAGCCGCCCGTTCAAAAAGCCCCGTCAGAAGTGGCGGGGCTTTTTTTTCGGGTGAGTCAGGCCGTATTCCGCCTTCGCGCCGAATATACCAGCCACCCGCCCAGCACCAACATCACGCTGGACAGCAGTTGCCCCATGGTTACCGAGGCGAACAGAAACCCGATGTGTGCGTCGGGCTGGCGGAACTGCTCCATGGCCATGCGGAACAGGCTATAGGACACCATGAAAACCCCCAGCAAAGCGCCCGGGCGGACCAGCTTCCGGCGCAGGGACCACATGATGACGAACAGCACCACGCCTTCCAGCAGGGCTTCGTAGAGCTGCGACGGGTGACGGGGGACCGGGCCGCCTCCGGGGAAGATCATCCCCCACGGCACGTCCGTGGGGCGGCCCCACAGCTCGGCATTGATGAAATTGGCGAGGCGTCCGAAAAACAGTCCCACCGGCACCACCACGCACACCCGGTCGGCGGTGGTCAGGTAGGGGAGTTTTTCCGTGCGACAGTAAATGGCCCCGGCGATCAGCGTGCCCAGAAAGCCGCCGTGGAACGACATGCCCCCTTTCCAGATGGCGATCATCTGCAACGGGTGGGTAAGATAGTAAACCGGGTCGTAAAATAGCGTGTAGCCGATGCGACCCCCCAGAATGACCCCCAGGATCATCGCCGTGGCCAGTCCGCCCAGCTGATCCTCGGTCATTTTGAGCAGGCCATCCTTGCGTTGCTTGTGCAACAGCAGGTAGCCGCCCACGAATCCGGCCAGGTAGGCCATGCCGTACCAGCGGATGGCAATGGGGCCCAGTTGGATCATGACCGGGTCGATGGTTGGATAGGTAAGCATATGCGGGAGCAAAAGGATAACGGATGACGGTGAACGGTTCCAGCTATCAAACCGCTTTGTTCGATCTGGACGGCACGCTGATCGACTCGCGCACCGCCATTGTGGAGAGCACCGAACGGGCCGTGGCGGAACTGGGGTGGCCCACGGTTCCCCAGGACGTGATCGTGGCCCACATCGGCTACAAGCTGGAGGCCATCTTCCCGGAGCGCTCGTTCGAGGAGCGCCAGGGGCTCATCGACGCCATCGGGCGGCACTATACGGACGTGTGCGAGCACCAAACACACCTGTATCCCGGTATCCGCGAACTGATCGACGATCTAGGGCGGCGCGGGGTGCCCATGGGGGTGGTCACCAGCAAGCGGCGCGGCCATACGGAGCAGATTCTGGCCGCCCTGGGGGTACGCGGGCACTTCCGGGTGGTCATCGGCTGCGACGACGTGGCCCGCATGAAGCCCGATCCGGAAGGCATCCTGTGTGCCATGGGGCAACTGAACGCCGCCCCGGCGGCATGCCTGTACATCGGCGACACGCGGGTGGACGTGCAGACCGCCCGCGCCGCCGGAATCGCCGTGGCCGGGGTCGGGTGGGGCACCGACGGGCTGGCCGCCCTGCGGGCTCACGGCGTGGATCACGCCATCGACCATCCGGACGCCATTCCGGCTTTGTTTCCAAACATTTAACAATCCAATCCCCCCCTAATTACCTGACCGATGTCAGTGCGCTCGCGCGAAGGTGGCGCTACGTTTGATATAGGAGGAGGGGTGTAACTCCACATCCCTTGGGAGGAGGATTGCCAACCATGCGCGGAGTTCGTCCGGCAGCGGTGGCCGGGTTGTTTTACCCGGAAGGGCAGAAGGCCCTGGAGGCCGAGTTGCGACGGCTGACCGCGTCCGTTCCGCCACCTTCCCATGCGGCGCCGCCCAAGGCGCTGATCGTTCCCCACGCCGGATATATCTACTCCGGGCCCATCGCGGCCCGCGCCTATTCCTGCCTGAAGGGGGCGGACCGCATTCGCCGGGTGGTCCTGCTCGGTCCGGTGCACCGGGTTCCGGTGCAGGGGCTGGCACTGCCCACAGCCGCCTGTTTTGCCACCCCGCTGGGGACCGTGGAACTGGATACAGCAACCATAAGCCACCTGCGCTCCATGCCCCAGGTGGGGGTGAGCGATCGGGCACACCAGTGGGAGCATTCACTTGAGGTTCAGATTCCATTTCTACAGTTTTACTTGAAGAATTTCAAGCTCGTTCCGCTGGCCGTTGGGGATGCCTCGGCCACCGAAGTGGCCGACGTTCTGGCCGCCGCGTGGGGAGGGGACGAGACCCTGATCGTGGTCAGTTCGGACCTGTCCCACTACCACTCCTACGAGGTGGCGAAGGGCGTGGACCGGATTTCCGCCGACGCGGTGCTGGGGCTGCGCCCGGAAGGGCTGGAGGATGAGGGGGCCTGTGGTGCCGTTCCGGTGCGCGGGCTGTTGCTGGCCGCCCGCCGCAAGGGGCTGGTGGCCGAACTGCTGGATCTGCGCAATTCCGGCGATACCGCTGGCGACCGGGAGCGGGTGGTGGGGTATGGCGCGTTCGCCTTCCGCGCCCCGGAAAAGGAGATGGCATATGCATAAAACACTTGAACATACAGCGCGAAAGCCCATGGAAAGCAGGGGACAGATTTTGTTGTCCCTGGCCCGCGATACAATTGCCCGCGAACTGGGGTTGTCCCACGATGGCGGTGCGCGCGAAGCGTGGCTGAGGGAACCCGGGGCGGTATTCGTCACCCTCAAGGAGCGGGGCGACCTGCGCGGCTGCATGGGCACGCTGGAGGCATACCGGCCGCTGGCGGACGATGTGCGCAGCAACGCGCTGGCGGCGGCCTTTCGCGACCCGCGCTTTCCTCCCCTGCGGGCCGGGGAACTGGACCTGGTGCAGGTGGAGGTTTCCGAGCTGTCGCCCTTGACGGAAATTCACTTTACCTGCGAGGCCGAAGCGGCCGCGCACCTGCGCCCCGGCATTGACGGGGTGGTGCTGCGCTGGGGGGAGCGACGGGGCACCTTCCTGCCGCAGGTGTGGGAACATTACCCCGCGGCCACGGACTTTCTGCGCGGCCTGAAACGCAAGGCCGGGCTGTCGGCGGCGTTCTGGGATCCGGCAGTGAGGCTGTTCCGCTACACCGTCATCCGGCACACGGACCCCATCCCCTCGCTGGTGGCGTGAAGGAGGTGCATGATGGCCACCGCAATTCCGCATCCAGGCCGTTACTGGCATCTGCGCGATGACGGGAAGCTGCAATGCGACCTGTGTCCGCGCGACTGCACCCTGAACGACGGGCAGCGCGGGGCCTGCTTCGTGCGCCAGCGGGTGGGCAACGAGATGCACCTGACGACCTATGGCAGGTCTTCCGGTTTCTGCGTCGATCCCATTGAAAAGAAGCCTCTGAATCACTTCTATCCCGGCAGTTCGGTGCTGTCCTTCGGCACCGCCGGATGCAATCTGGCGTGCCGCTTCTGCCAGAATTGGGACATCAGCAAGAGCCGCGATTTTGACCGCCTGTGCGACCAGGCCAGCCCGCAACAGATTGCCGCCAAGGCGGCGGAGATGAAGTGCCGCAGCGTGGCGTTCACCTATAACGATCCGGTGATCTTTGCCGAATACGCCATGGACACCGCCGACGCCTGTCACGAACGGGGGGTGGCCACGGTGGCCGTCACCGCCGGATACATCCACGCGGAGCCTCGGGCGGAGTTTTTCGCCAAAATGGATGCGGCCAACGTGGACCTAAAGGGGTTCACCGCCGATTTTTACAAGAAATTGTGCGCCGCAGAACTTCAACCAATACTTGAGACAATCGAGTATATCCACAAGGAAACAAGTTGTTGGTTGGAATTGACCACCCTGATCATTCCCGGCCATAACGACAGCAGCCAGGAGCTGGGCCGACTGGCCGAATGGGTGGCGAAAACCCTCGGGCCGGAGGTGCCGCTGCACTTTTCCGCATTCCATCCCGACTTCCGCATGATGGATGTGCCACCCACACCCTTGGCCACTTTGCGCCGGGCGCGCACCATTGCCCTGAATGCAGGCCTACACCACGTTTACATCGGCAATGTTCACGATCCACAAGCGGATTCCACCTACTGCCCCGCCTGCGGGACGATGGTGATTGGCCGCGACTGGTACGAGATCAGCGACTACCGCCTGACCGAAACCGGGGAGTGCGGGGCCTGTGGGCACTCCCTTTCCGGCCGCTTCGGCGTGTTTCGGAGGCCGTTCGGTGCGCGCCGAATTCCAGTGATAATGGCCGCATAACATAATCTATTACATTAGCTACCCATTTCAGTTATCTGTCTCCGCGAGGCATGGGGGTGGAGCGTGGGGGTGTGCAATCTTCGGGCGCCCTTGCGGTTGAGCGGGGCTGCGTCCGTTCCCTTCAGAGGGCGGAGCGTCCCATAGCGTGTCGGCGATCGGGCGCTTTCCAGGTTCAAGGGTGGTTCGGTGGTGCGCTTCCGGGCATGCGGCCTGATCGTTTCTCCATAAAAACAGTTAGGTAGAGAAAGTGTCGCGCCCGCGCTTGTTGGGCGGCGCATGGGGCCCTTCCGCGGGTTGTGTGTGGTTGGGGTGCGTCGAGAGCGGGCCTGGGCTCACCCGTATGGCGGTCTGGGTTACCGGTGAGCGCTGTGGGTCGGTCCGTGATTTCGATGTTGATGTGACCCACCCAGGGGCGGCCGAATGAATGGTTGCGGCCTGCCGGGCGGGGCGAACCACCCCTTCCCATGCCCCCAAAATAACTTCGCATAAGATATATTATGTTAAATAGGATGCGGGGTTCCGGGGGCTACTTCAGGTTTTGTGTTTCTTTTAATATCGGATGGTTGTGCGCTTTTTTCGGGCGCGTTTGCCGGGACGCATTCATCCTGTTTGTCGCGCGGTGATTTGGGGGCTTGTTGGACGCCGATAGGCTGGCAGGCCGCTGAAGCGATTTGGTCGATCCTACCCGCGTGCCGGGCCCGGATCGGCCCGCCGACGCCACCTGGGGGCATCCACGGCCTCCAGCGCCGCCTGCAACTCTTCATGTCCGGCGGGGCGATGCACGCGCGGATTGCGATACATGGTCAGGAAGTGCCGTTCGGACGCATCCTCATACCCGTTGACCAGGAACACGATGCGCGGCACCGCTTTGGCCGCATGGCCACGGGCCCATTCGAACAGCTTGATGCTGCCGTGGCGCGGCAGGGTCAAATCCAGCAGCACCACGTCCCATTCGTCGCCGGTAAGGGCCTCCATGGCGGCGGCTTCGTCGTTTACGGTCACCACCTTATAGGCCCCGGCCAGCGGCGCGCCCGCTGGATCGCCGGAATCGGTTTCGACCACAAGAACCTTTCCCAGCTTATCTTTATCGGATAAAAGCTCATCTAATACATTATGAGTATCCGGGGCTTCCTCGGGCAGATCGTCCACCAGCGGAAAGGAGATGGCCACCCGGGTTCCGTGTCCATGACGGGTTTCGATGTGGATATCGCCGCCGTTGGCACCCACCAGCCCCTGGGCCATGGACAGCCCCAGTCCGGCGCCCTGCCCTTCCTTGCGGGTGGTGAAGAACGGTTCGAAAATGCGTTCCCGCACCTGATCCGGCATGCCGATGCCGTTATCCTCGACGGCGACCACCGCCTGCCTTTCCGTGGTCGACAGGGACAGGCGCACTTCGGCGCGGGGCCTGCCGTGCACCGCCTGAATCGCATTGTGCAGTAACGCCTGGAGCGCCTGCCCTACCTGCTCCGGGTCCACATCGGCCACGGACTTGGGGCCGTGCTCGATCACCTCGATGCGCATGGGGTTGCCGGTTTCCTTGTGTATGGCCTGCACGGCGGCGTTGGCCAGGTCCACCAGCCGGGTGACGCACGGCTGGGGCGTTTTGGGCACCGAAAAGGCCATCAGGTCACTCACCACCTGGCGGCTTTCGCGGGCCGCTTCCTCGATGGACTGCACGGCGCGTTCCAGCACCGGCGGCAGCTTGGCCTCCTTCAGTACCTTGGCATAGCCGAGCATGGGCCCCAACCGGGAGTTCAATTCGTGGCTGACCCCGGTCACCAACTGCCCCAGGGCGGAATATTTTTCCTGCTGGTGAATGGTTTCGCGGGCCGCCTCCAGGTCCCGGTGGCGGCTTTGCAGTTCCGACTCCAGGTCGGTTTTGCGGTCCAGCAACCCGGCGTACATTTCCGCCGCACCCATCAGTACGGCGGCCTGATTGGTAACGATGGTCAGCAGGGTGCGGTATTGCTCCAGAAGCGCCGGGGCGTCCTCGGTGGTCAGCACCAGCGCGCCGGACACGTTGCGCCCGCGCCGCAGGGGCATGGCCATCTGCTCCATGCCCTTTTCGGCACAGGCCACGCCATACTCCCCGCCGTCGCCCGCCACCTGTTCGATCAAACCCGGAAGGCAGGCGGCCGGATCAGCTCCGGCCCGTTCGTCGGTAAATCCGGACAGGTAGCGCCAGGCCTCCCCATCCAGCACAAACATGGCGCACGCTTCCACCTGCAGGGTGTTTTGCACCACCGCGCAGATGGCGGCGGCCAGGGCTTCCTGGCTTTCCAGGTGGACGGCGCATTCACCCAGTTCGCGCAGCATGGACAGTTCGGCCACCTTGCCGCGCAGCAGGCCGCCCGCATGGGTCAGGCTGGCGCCAAGCACCTCCCCGCCATCCGTGGCGGCACTGGATCCGTTTTGGGATATGGATGTGCCCGTGGCACTCGCAGTGCCCGTGGCATGCGCGGCCGTTGCAGAACCGTTTCGTTTTCGAGAAGCCATATCAGACCGCCTCCCCGGCGGTGAGGGTGATTTCCGGCAGGGTATTCACCAGCCGGGTCAGTTCGGGAAATAGATAGCCGAGGGAGTTGGCCACTTCCTCCGGCGTGTGGGTGGTGACCGGCGGGTTCGCATCCAGCGGCGCGTGCTGATCGGACAGCCATTCGGCCAGATGAATCAGGCGCGCCAGCGGATGCTGGGTCTCCAGCGGGGTGTCACTTAAATGATGTCCCTCGATGGCGTTGACCAGTGCCGGGTCCAGTTTCCAGTGGCGCGCCAGCCGCGCGCCCACATCGGCATGATTCAGCCCGAGGGCCGCGTGCTCGGCGGACGGGTGCGGGTCGAAATCCCGGCCCGGGATGCGCACCGCCAGCACCAGGCAGCCCACGTCGTGCAGCAGTCCGGCCAGGGCCGCCTGTTCCGCGTGTTCGTGCCCGAAAGTTTGCGCAATGGCTCCGGCGGCGGCCCCGCAGCGGGCCGAATGACGCCAGAACGCGGCGGGGTCAAACCGTCTGGCATAGGTCCCCGGGCGAAGCTCCGGGGTGCCGAGGGCCAGCGCCTGCACCGTGGCGGGACCGAGCAGTTGCACTGCATCGTCCACCGTAACCACCTGACGCGCCACGCCGAAGTAGCTGGAATTGACCATGCGCAGCAGATTCGCCGCCAGCGCCACGTCGGTGGAAATCAGGTCGGAAAGGGCCTTGGCGTTCTCCCCTCCCCGCCCTTCGTCCAGCACCCGCGCCACCGTTTCCGGCAGCGTGGGCAGCACGTCGGTGCGCAGCAGGGTTCGCATTGTGCTCCACGGGTCCATCGGCAACAAAAAAACACTCCTTCGCACCCCCTTCATTGGGTAGTGGTCCAGACCTCTTCGGCAGCCCACAGGACAGCCTAAAGGGTGATCATTTTTGAACGGATTCAGATGGCTGAATTACGCCGAACGGTTCCGCTCAAAACATTGATTTAATGATGTTTTTTAAATTTATGGAAATCCGCGCAGCGGTGGCGGCGAAGGGTTTTTTTGTGGGTTGTGCGAAGGGGTGAACGTGAAGGCCGCCCCGCAAGGAAGGGAGATGGGGTGCGGGGCGGTTTTTGCCTGGGCGGCCTTCGGGCGCTGGATCAGCGCTCGCGGTAGGTGATGCGGCCGCGGGTCAGGTCGTAGGGGCTGAGCTCCATGGTGACCTTGTCGCCCGGCAGGATGCGAATGTAGTGCTTGCGCATTTTTCCGGAGATGTGTGCGAGCACCACGTGCCCGTTTTCCATTTCCACCTTGAAAAAGGCGTTCGGCAGCGTTTCGATCACGGTGCCTTCGGCTTCGATTGATTCTTCCTTGGCCAAGTTCTTTGTTTCCCTATCAGGTTAAACGCCGGCTTCCCGCAGCGGAAGCGGGAAATCCCGACATTGTAGACCTGTGAAGGGGGTGGAGTAAAGGCGGAAGGGGCATCAGGTGCCATTCCGCGAAATCAGCCACCCGATCCCGCCGACGGTCGCCAGCAACCCCCCCCTTTCAGGGAATGCCCGCACGGGCGGCCTTGACCCGCACGGCGTCCTTCCACCTCCCTCCAACAAGAGGCGGAGAGGACGATAATGGGCCCATAAGCCTTGGCGGGGTGACCGCACCCCGCCAGCCAATACCGCTGCGGGCCGTGCCCGCTAATGCGCCAGCCGCTTGTATTTCAACCGGTGCGGCTGCGCGGCTTCATCCCCCAGCCGCTTGCGCTTGTCGGCTTCATAGTCGGTGTAGTTGCCTTCCATCCACACCACGTGGCCCTCGTCCTCGTACACCATCATGTGGGTGGCGACCCGGTCCAGGAACCAGCGGTCGTGGCTGACCACCATCACCGATCCGGCAAAATTGAGAATCGCCTCTTCCAGGGCGCGGATGGTCTCGATGTCCAGGTC
>JAOUMB010000011.1 GCA_029881725.1 Nitrospirota bacterium | reverse complement strand
ATGACCCCAGCCCAGTATTACTTCAAGCAACTGCCCCGGCCCGAGGCAGCATAAACCCGCAGGAAATCCACTTATCCAAACGGGCCAACCTGTTCAAACAATCGGGGCCACCTCTGAGTGCCCCGGTTTTGCCGGGACATCGGTTTCACCGCGTTGAGGTCCGGAGCGCGTGGGCATCAGACAGGAGCGGTTTCCCGAATGTGGGAAAGGGTGGGTGTGGCTCCCGAAACCATTGCGCTCCGGCCGTTTCGGCGCTCTCCGATTGCGCCGTGGTCACCAGGCACGGTATAATCCCCCTCTTTATTTTGGTGTGTCCCGCCCTGTGTGCGGGGCGGTCATTCCGGTTTGTTTCAAGGAGGGTTCCCATGGGTCTGAACGACCTGTCGTACGGTGCCGAGGACTTCAGCACGATCAACGCGATTATCGAGATCTGCACCGGCTCCAACAACAAGTATGAGTATGACAAAGACGCTGGGGTGTTCCGGCTGGACCGGGTGCTCTATTCCGCTGTTCATTATCCGACCGAATACGGCTACATCAACCAGACCCTGGGCGACGATGGAGACCCACTGGACGCCATGGTGGTGACCTCCTGGCCGACCTTCCCCGGTTGTGTGATCGATGCCCGGCCGGTGGGCGTGCTGTATATGGTCGATGGCGGCGACAAGGACGAGAAGATCCTGTGCGTGCCAACCAAGGACCCGCGCTTTGCCCAGGTTCACGACATCGACGGGATCAAGCCGCACGTGCTTAAGGAGATCGAACACTTCTTCCAGATATACAAAGACCTGGAGAACAAAAAGGTGGATACCCAGGGGTGGGGCAATGTGGCCGACGCCAAGAAGGTCATTAAAGAGTGTGTAGAGCGGTATAAGCAGAGCTGACCGGCTCCGGCAGTCACTTTCACGGCTGATTCGGCGCCGGATCCCCGCACACGGGGGTCCGGCGTTTTGCTTTCAAAACGGACACAGACCATGCGCAGTAACGAGATTAAATCCGGGTTCGAGCGTGCCCCGCACCGCTCCTTGCTGAAGGCGTGCGGCATTTCCGATGCCGACATGGGTAAGCCGTTTATCGGCGTGTGCAACTCCTATATCGACATCATTCCCGGCCATGTGCATCTTCAGGAGTTTGGGCGCATCGTCAAGGAGGAGATTCGCGCCGCGGGCGGGGTGCCCTTCGAGTTCAACACCATCGGCGTGGACGACGGCATTGCCATGGGCCATTCGGGAATGCGCTATTCCCTGCCCAGCCGGGAACTGATTGCCGACTGTGTGGAAACGGTGATGAACGCCCACCAGCTCGACGCCATGATCTGCATTCCCAACTGTGACAAGATCGTGCCCGGTATGATCATGGGTGCGCTACGGGTCAACGTGCCGACTATCTTTGTGTCGGGCGGCGCCATGGAGAGCGGCACCCTTTCCGACGGCACCCCGGTGGACCTGGCCAGCGCCTTCGAGGCGGTGGGCCAGTTCAAGGCGGGCAAGATTGACGAGGCGCGCCTGAAAGAGATCGAGGACAAGGCGTGTCCCACCTGCGGATCGTGCTCCGGCATGTTTACCGCCAACTCCATGAACTGCCTGATGGAGGCCATGGGCATCGCCCTGCCGGGCAACGGCACCCTGCTGGCCACGTCGGAAGCACGCCGCGAACTGGTGCGTACTGCCGCACGCCGGGTGGTGGAACTGGCCAAGGCCGGCGGCCCGAAAATCCGGGATCTGGTGGACGAACGCGCCATTGACAACGCCTTTGTGCTCGACATGGCCATGGGCGGCTCCACCAACACCGTGTTGCACACCATCGCCATCGCCCACGAGGCGGGAGTGGAATATCCACTGTCGCGCATCAATGAGCTCTCGGCAAAAGTGGCCCACCTGTGCAAGGTGTCACCCGCCCTGTCCTCCGTGCATATCGAGGATGTGGGCCGCGCCGGTGGGGTGCCCGCCATCATGCACGAGGTGCTCAAGCGAAATCCAAACGCCCTGCACACCGAGTGCATGACCGTTACCGGTAACACCCTGGGGGAAAGCGTTGCCGGTGCGGAGATCACCAACCCACTGGTCATCCATCGGGCCGACAATCCGTTTTCGGAAACCGGTGGCCTCGCCATCCTGTTCGGAAACCTGGCCCCGGAAGGCGCGGTGATAAAAACCGCTGCAGTGGCAGATTCCATGCGCCAGTTCTCCGGATCCGCCATTTGCTACGACTCGCAGGACGCGGCCATGGCCGGGATTTTGGCCGGTGAGGTGAAGGCTGGGCACGTGGTTGTGATTCGCTATGAAGGCCCGCGCGGCGGTCCGGGAATGCAGGAGATGCTGTCTCCCACGAGCGCCATCGCCGGGATGGGGTTGGGCGAAAGCGTGGCATTGATCACCGACGGGCGCTTTTCTGGCGCCACCCGGGGCGGCTGCATTGGCCACGTGTCGCCGGAGGCCGCCGAGGGAGGTCCCATCGGTCTGCTGCAAAATGGTGACACCATCCGTATCGATATGGATGCCCGCACCCTGGATGTGGATCTGCCCGACGACGAACTGAAGCAGCGCGCGGCGGAATGGAAGGCTCCACAGCCAAAAATTGTCTCCGGCTGGCTGGGCCGCTATCAGAAACTGGTGACCAATGCCGCCCGCGGCGCCGTGCTGGAGTAATCGGAGCGATGCCATTTTCTTCCGGTTTTTCAGGGGCCTATGAGGTTCCTCCGGTGGTCTTTGACACGGTGCGCGCCCATGCCCATGAGGCCGGGGTGGCCACACCGTATCTGCTGTGCAATCTGGATGTGATCGACGCTAAGATGGCGCGTTTCCGCGCGGCCCTGCCCGGAGTTGTGCCGTACTACGCTATGAAGGCCAACCCGGATGCTCGGGTGCTGGAACGAGTCAAGGCTCTGGGGGGGCATTTCGAAATCGCCTCCATCTACGAACTGGACATGCTGATGGCATGCGGCGTGGATCCGCGCGAGGTGTTCTTCAGTAATCCCATCAAGCCGCTGGAGGCCATTCGCCGCGCCTGGGAGGCGGGCGTGTCCACCATGGCGGTAGACGATCTGGACGAAATCGCCAAAATCGCCTCGGTATCGCCGGAGATAAAAACCTACCTGCGCCTGGAGACATCCAACACTGGCAGCGACTGGCCGCTGACCGGAAAATTTGGCGCCTCCACTGCGGAGGCCATTGAGATTATCGATCACTGCGCGGAGCGCGGCCTGCCACTGATCGGGCTGACTTTTCACGTTGGTTCCCAGTGCCGCAACCTGGACAACTGGCATAGCGGAATCGAAAACGCCAAATTGCTCTTTGCGCGAATGCGTGAGGCTGGGTTGACTCCTACGCTGCTGAACCTGGGCGGTGGTTTCCCGATCCAGCACACGCGCCCGATGCCGACCATCGAAGAGATCGGCGCGACGGTACACAAGTCACTCGATGGGCTGGAGCCGGAAATTACCGTGATCGCTGAACCGGGCCGCTACCTTGTGGGCGATTCCGCCTGGATGGTGACCCGCGTGGTGGGCACCGCCACCCGCAAGGGGCACCGATGGATCTATCTGGACGTGGGGTGCTTCACCGGATTGGCCGAAACGCTGGAGAAGTTCGACTACGAGTTGCTCACCGAGCGCCACGGCCCGGAAACGCCGATGAGTGTCGCAGGCCCTTCCTGCGACACCGCCGACACCCTGTTCGACGAAAAAATGCTGCCGGAGGATCTGTCCGCCGGGGATTTTGTGTTGATCCCCAACGCAGGGGCCTATACCACCGCCTATGCCAGCACCTTCAACGGCTTTCCGTTGCCGGTGATGGTGATGTTGGGGGCTTAGGTCGGGCCTCAACCACTGCCGACCAAAAACACCGATGCCAGCCTGGGTTCGGGTTGCCATGCCGCTGTTTTCAGGAAGACTGAGCCCACCGCCCGGTCTGTTTTTCATCCGTTGCGGTATTCCGGACTGCCTCCATTGGGACCGGTTCCTCCCTTGACAGATGTCGCCAATCACGCTTGAGTCACTGGATTGGGAGCGACTTGAAGAAGCCGGTTCCGGCTGGAGAGGGAGGGAGTCCAAGTGAGAGACATTCGCATCGCGGCCGCAGGGATGTTGGCGTTGCTGCTGTTGAGCGGCTGCGCTGTGGCCAAGCTGGGGGGGCGCGGTCCGGTGCCGCTACTGCTCAACAACCCACCGGTCGATACCGAATTGGTGGCCCATTTTTCCAAGAAAAAGTTGCTCATGTTCGATTACACGTCGTCCTTTGACGTGTCGGAAATGCTGGGCGAGCAGATCCAGTCGTCCGGTGCCGATGCGGTGATCAACCTGTCGGTGATCGTCAAGGTCACGCCGTTGGCCTACCTGCTGAACGCGTTTACGGGAGGTCTGGCCGGTGCCAAGACGTTCTATGTCAGCGGCGATCTGGTGCGATTTCCGCATGGGTCGGCGGGATTGCTACCTGTCCCCGGTGCTGATGGAGCGTTGGCGACGGGGCCGGGGTTGGAGCGATTGCCCGCAAACTAGGTACGTAATGTTGGAATCCAAGGGGAGCCGGAACGATCCCTGACAATAATTTGTTCCGGATCGTTTGACAGATTCGGCGGAGCGCACCTAATATCGCCAAACTACCGGTGACTTGGTTTACACCGTTTGTTTTCGGAGAGGGGAAACATGGGGACACGGATTCGGTGCTCTGCACCGTCGATCCATCGGTTCGCGGACGGGATGGCGCATGCCTCCCTGATGCGTACCGGAACAACCGGCCCCGGTCTGCCGGGTTGGGACTTGGGCCGCCCGGCTCGTGTGGCGCCAGTACGGCGCCGTCCCGCCACCATATCTGTACCGAAAAATGGGCAGCGTCCGCAGGCGGGACGGTACGAACCAATATGTGGTTCGCACCGGTATGGCTTGCGAACACCCGTTTATCTCCCGCCGGGAACGGCGGATCAACCCAGGACCCAACACATGGAGGGGAAGGATGAAAAAAACTGATTTGCTGGCGGCGGTTGCCGCCATTTCGTTGTGCGCCGCACCCGCGTTCGCATTGGACCTGGCCGAGGGAGAGGATGGAGGCGGTCCGGGTTGCGGCTTGGGCACCCAAATTCATCAGGGAAAGTCCGGCCTGCTTCCGCAGATCTTGGCGGCCAGCACCAACGGCACCTTCTCGCAGCCATCGGCGATTACTACCGGCACCTCCGGCTGTGATGCCAGCGTGATGGTGTTCAATGACATCGAGCGCCGGGTGTTCGCCCGCGCTAACTTCCGCAACCTGAAACAGGACGTTGCACGTGGTGAGGGGGAATACCTCACTTCACTGGCTTCCCTGATGGGTGTCGAAGCGAGTGATCAGCGGCTGTTCGAGGCCTTCGCGCAGGATCGTTTTGCGGAACTGTCCGTGGAGTCGGCTGACACGTTCCTGACCAGCTTGGACCGTGCCCTGTTGGGCCATTCCGAACTGGCCCGGTACGTTCCGGCAGCCCGCTAGGCATATGCTCAAAGGGGGTTGTTTGACGGCCCCCGGCAATATCCATTCCCGCCGGAACACAATGGATGTGTCCCGGCGTGCAGATGAAGCAAGAGGTTGAACATGAAGAAAATCATCATCGCCGCCGCTGTGGTGGCGCTGTCCTCGGCTTGGAGCACCGCTGCGTTTGCCGAGTCCCGCGGTGCCGGCTGTGGCTTGGGTTATATGGTCTGGAAGGGTCAGAGCGGCGTAATGGCGCACACCTCGGCTGGCACCACCAACCACATCGTCGGTTGGGGGCCGATCGATACCCAGAGTGTTGGCATGACCGTTGGCACCTCCGGCTGCAGCCCGGAATACACGGTGAAGAATGAGGTTTCCGAGCGGGCCATCTACGCCGAGACCAACTTCGACCACCTGAAGCGCGACATGGCGCGCGGTGACGGCGAGTATCTGACCGGTCTGGCCGAACTGACGGGAGTGGAAGACGCCGACCGCAAGGCGTTTTATTCCCTGACCCGTGAGCGTTTCGAGTCGCTGGCCGGGTCTGCGGAGGTGACCGCCACCGAGTTCCTGTCCAACCTAGACCGGGAACTGGCCGCCGACGCGACCCTGTCCCGCTACGCCATGTAGCCTGACGGCAACGAAAAATCATACGGCCCCCGGCAATTAGCCGGGGGCCGTTTTGTTTCCTGTATGCTCTCCCGCTGAGGGCGCTCCGTACCGCCGGTTTCGAGTGGCCGGACGAATTTATTTTCTTCTCCGGATTTTAATGGCTGTGTTGTTGACCCGTCTCTGGCGTTGGCGCCGTTTCCGATCTTTTCTTCTGTTGTTGACGCTGCTGTTGCCGGTGTCCGTCAGTGCGGAAACCGCTGCGTTGACGCCAGCCCCGGTGCCCGGCCCGTATCTGGCCGAACTGATTTCCAAAGCCGATGGGCTGGAGTTGGCCGGGCAGCGTCAATGGCATACCCTGCTGCACTACCAGCCCGATCCTTTGTTCGGGGTGACCAGCGAGGTGGACGGCCCCAATTTTTTCACCGCGCCGAACGGAAAGAAAAACCCGGTTGCTGAACTGAACGCCACGCTGGTCCGCTTTTTCGATCCACCGGTGGCCGATCCGAAAACGGATCCGCATGCCCAGTGCCGCTATCCCGCCCGCTACGCCTGGCTGAAGGAACAACTCGGATTCGACCCGCAGCGCCTGCCGGAACAAGCCTGCCCACAGGTGGAGGGGTGGCTGGCAACCGTTCACGCCGAACAGGTGGTGATGGTGTTCCCCTCCGCCTATCTGAATAACCCGGCCTCCATGTACGGCCACACCTTCCTGCGCTTTGACGACCCCGAGAAGCCGTCGTTGCTGGATCAGGCGGTCAATTACGCAGCCATCGTGGCGGGAGATCAGAAGGGCTTCCTGTATGCGGTGCGTGGCATCTTCGGCGCCTATGAAGGGCATTTTTCCGTATGGCCTTACTACACCAAGGTGCAGGAGTACGGGGAATACGAAAACCGTGATATCTGGGAGTACACCCTCAATCTGACGCCGGAGCAGTTGCGCCGCATGCTTACCCATATATGGGAATTGCGCGACACCTATTTCGATTATTTTTTCTTCAAGGAAAACTGCTCATATCACCTGCTGGCGTTGCTGGAGGCTGCCGATCCGAGCCTTGAACTGACACGTCGCTTCCACATGTACACAATTCCTACTGATACCTTGCGGCTACTCGTGAACACGCCGGGGTTGGTCTCCGACGTGGACTTCCGTCCGGCGCGCAGCACGGTGATTCGCCATCGGCGCACCACCATGACGGACCACGAAGTTGATTTGGCGATGCAGGTGGCCGATGGCCACCACCCGGCGGAAGTGGCGCCGGATGATCTTTCCCCGGAGCGGTGGACGGCGGTACTGGAACTGGCCGATGACTATTTGCTGTATCGAGAGTCGGAAGCGGAGTTCGGGCAGTTGGCGCCGGAGCAGGCCGCAGTCAAAAATCGCATCCTCACGGCACGCAGCCGCATTGGCGGGCAGGGGCCGGATGTGCAGGTGCCACGCCCGGCGGTGGCCCCCCACGAGGGACACCGTTCCGGTCGCCTCCAGGCCGGTGGCGGCGTGCGCTTCGCGGAACCGTACCGAACGCTCCAGTTCCGCGCCGCTTATCACGATCTGATGGACCCGGATCAGGGATACGAGCCGAACACCCGGCTGATCTTCTTCGATATCGAAGGGCGTTACTTTCCCAATAAGGAACGTGCCGAGCTCAGCCGCCTGACGGTGCTGGATATATTTTCGCTGTACCCTTGGGATCCGCTGTTCCGTTCAATGTCCTGGCGGGTGAACGCCGGGTGGCGCTCAATGGAGGACCGGGGGTGCCCTCACTGCAGCATGGCGCACTTCAACTTTGGCGTTGGCCATACGGTCGAGGCTAACTGGATCGGGCGCGACCTGTTCTATCTTTTTGGCGACCTGGACGCCAACTACAGTGATTCCTTCCGCCACGACCACGCGGTGGGCGGCGGGCTGGAGGCCGGGGTGCTGTTGGCTCTGACGCCAGTCTGGAAGGTGGGGCTGTCGGCCCGTTACACCGGGTATGCCTTGGGGGAGCCGTTCGAGTCCAGGCGCACGCAGGCGAAGACCAACCTGCGTCTGACGCGTAACGTGGGTCTGCGCGCCGAGGTCATCCGCAACGATTTTCGCGGTCGGGTTGGCTACGTCGGGCGTGGCGTGCTGAACCTGTTCTTCTGACCGCTCGCCCTAGTGGGCCAGCCTGCGAATCTCCTCCAGCGTCTGCCGGAACACGGTGGAAAGCTCTCCACCGATGGAAACGGCCCGCTCCGCCGTGCGCTCCGCCTCCGCCAACTTCCCCTGATCGGCCAGCGTTTGCGCCAGATTGTTGAGTGCAATTCCGGAATCGGGGTGGGAGGTAACTGCAGCGCGAAAGGACGCTTCTGCGCCGGGAAAGTCGCCCTGAGCATGGCGGCTGTTGCCCACCCCCACCTGCGCAGCCAGATTGCCTGGCCAGCGGTTCAGCACGGCCTGGTAGGCAGCTTCTGCCACCGGCCATTGCTTCAGTTCTTCCAACGCCAGCACGGCCTCCAGATACGGCTGCTCCTTTGCCGTCTGTGGCAAAGTATCGGGTGAGGTGACCACCATGGCCCAGAAACCGCCGCGACGCCAAGTGTGTTCGAAAGTGCGCAACGGCATTACGTGCCGGCGTTCGGTCCCGGAGCGCAGAATCAGTTCGGCGCGCTCCAGATCGAAGCCAATCGCTACCGCGTAGTGCCATACCGGCGAAATTCGGAGGCCCAGGTTCTGCAGCACCAGTACGGGGTTTCCGGCGGAGATCTCCGTCACCAGCGTGTCCAGCGTTGGATGAAGTACATATGGAATGTGCCCTTGGCGGCGCGTGGCCGCCAGCAGTTCCGGTTGCAGGCTCCCGTGGCGGCTGGGCAGATACACCTGAGGTGTTAGTTCTTCGGGGTGCACCGCCTCTCCCGCCGCGTTGAGCACAGTGGCCAGCGCAGCGGGTCCACATTGGTATTCCTGCTGCGCAAAAAACGGAGTTTCCACCAGTTCCACCCTCGGTTTAAGGCCCTCCGGGTATGTCAGCAAGTGATGGGTTTGCGGTGTGGCGCAGGCGGCTAGCAGGGTTACCCATGCCAGGGCTGCCATTCTCTTGAGGCTAGGCAGTGGTAGGCTGTAGAGTGCCGGGAACAATCCAGGCTACCGAAGGGAGCCCTTTTTGGTGAAGGAAAACACGCTGGTCAGACCTAGTAGGTCGGTGAATACCAGCAGCACGAACACGAATACCAAGGCGCCTACGAGGCCGTTTCCGCCAGCAGGCATGTCGTCGAAGTAACGGGAAAGTTGTTGGGCTTCGGCGTCGGTCAGGGCGTTTACCCGTTCCTGTACCTGTGCCGGGTCCACGCCCAGCCGCACCAGTTGCGCCCGTACTTCCTTGCGTTCCAGAGCCTCCCGGACTTGGGTTCGGTCCTGTTGGAGTTGTTCGGCGCTCACCACGGTCCCGGTGCCGATTATGGAAGCATGCGCGTTGGGCAGATTAAGATTTAAGGAGATCAGGCTGACAGTTATCAGCCAGACCATCGGCGTGGCAATTTGACGCAGGGCTTTCACGGGTTCCTCCGAGGGTGGAGTGGTTGACGCGGCGGGCACTCTCTCAGTTTCCTCTGGGCGCGCACCAAAATCAATAGGGATACATCTGGAATTCGAACGGCGACGGTGGTTACGCCGTTCTGGTACGATGTTTCGCATGCCGCGCCATGTGTTTTTCCTGACGGCCGCACTGACGGGCCTTTTACTTTCCGCATGTGGCAACCTGCTTCTCTATCCGGAAGCCCAATTACTGGGTACTCCGGACCAGATTGGTATGGCCTATCAGGAAACCACCTTCACCGCCGCCGACGGCACCCCCCTGCACGGATGGTTTCTTCCCGCTGAAGGCGAGGCGAAAGGAAGCATCCTGTTCCTGCACGGAAACGCCCAGAATATCAGCTACCACTTTGGGTCCGTATATTGGCTGCCGGAGCGCGGCTACAACGTGTTTATGTTCGACTATAGGGGGTTCGGAAGGTCTGGCGGGGAAAAGGATCTGGATGGCGTCTATTTAGATGCCGAAGCCGCTCTGGCCCACCTGCGTTCCCGCTCCGATGTCGACCCGGACCGGTTGTTCGTGTTTGGGCAAAGCATTGGTGGGGCCGTAACCACCTGGCTGATGGCTCACGACAGCCGCGTGGGGGTACGGGCGGTCATTCTGGAGGGGGCGTTTTCCGATTTTCGGCGTATAACCCGTGAAAAACTTGGGGAAATCTGGTTTGCGTGGCCTTTCCGGTGGCCTCTGTCATTTTTGATTCCGAACCGTTACAGTCCGGAACGGGTGATTGGAAAAATCACCCCCACACCGCTTCTGATTGTGCATGGAACGGTGGATTCAATCGTGCCTTTTCACCATGCCCGTTACCTGTATCGTGCGGCGGGTGATCCGAAAACTCTATGGGTTGTGGAAGGAGCTGAGCATATTTCCGCTTTCGTTCCACAGCGTCCAGAATGGCGGGATCGTTTGGTGGGGTGGCTGAACGATCGAGTTTCTCCTGCGAATTCCGTCGGTGAATGAAATTGCACGGTGTCTTGCTCGAGTCCCCTGCGGCAGATGATTTCCGCTGCTTCCCGATCCTCGATTTCGAAAATGTATTACGGGGTAATGTGATACTCATGCGAGGGTAAACTTCCAATGTCATACCGGTAGGATGGTATGTGAAAATGCTTCCCAATCAGATCGACACCATTGTTATCGGCAACGGTCCGGCGGGTGTTTGTGCGTCGCTGGGGTTGGCCGGATACCGGCCGTATTATCGGGGGGTGCATCCGGATCCGGTGCTGCACGCGGAGTTGTTTTCGGCGCGGCACGTGCCGCTGACGCAAATGCCGGTTCCCGCCGCCACCCCGGGCATGTCGGCGCGGGCGGGAAACCCGGTGGGGCGTTTTTTTGATGCAGTGCACCACCCGGTGGCGGATCACGGTGGCCGCCATGCGGGTTGCTTGGAACTGCGCCACCACCCGGAGCGGGCGGTCAACCACCTGGTGTTGGGCAGCGGCCAGCCGGGCGGATCGTGGAACCGCATGCCGCCGGGTATGCGCACCCTCAGTCGCGGCTACTGGATGGAACTGCCCGGCCTGACCATGGAGGAGTGGGGGCGCTCCCAAGGCCGTTGGCCTGGCTCCCACGACCCCATCGACCGGGCCGAGGTGGCCGGATATTATGGCGACTTGGTAGAGCGCATGGGTCTTTTGGAGTCCTTCATCTCCGGGGTTACGGTAACCCGTGCCGAGCCGGACGGCGACTACTGGCGCGTGGCCGGCCACGGCCCGCGGGAGGGTGATCTGTTTACCCTGCGCTGCCGCAGGCTGGTGCTGGCGGTGGGAATGTATGACCGGGTCAAGCGACTGGGCATTCCTGGCGAGGACAGTGAATGCGTGACCCACCGGGTTCCGGCACAGGGTGAGGGGCCGCTGTTGGTGGTTGGGGCAGGGCTGTCGGCGGGAGATGCAATCCTGATGGCTCGGGCTCAGAGGAGACCTGTCATCCACGCCTTTGTGGATGACCCGGAGCAGTGCCCGATGGCCCGGCTGTCCCCGGACATCTATACAGACTACTACAGCGTGGCGCGCCAGATGGCGGAACCCGTCACGGATGGTTACGAGCCGCTGCCCGGTACGCGGCTGGTGGCGGTGGACCCGGACGGCACTTGCCATCTGGAATACCCCGCCGGACGTACCACCCGCCAGGTGGCGCAGGTGGCGGTGCTGATCGGTTCCCTGCCCGATCTGTCGCTGCTGCCACCGGATATGCTGGAGGTGGAGGATGTGATCCCCACCGATCGGCGCACCTTCCGCACTCCGTTTGCGGGCCTGTATGCCATCGGGCCGATGGCCGGGGACAACTTTGTGCGATTTATCACCGGGCACGGATTCTGGGCCGCCGCCGATATCGCAGGGGACTCCGTCGCCACTTCCACGCCGCGGAAATCCGCCAGTCTGAACTGACGCAACCACCGCCCGGCGGTTTTCGATTTCCAGATTGTGGCTATAATGGGACGCAAGGCCGGCTCACGGAATAACCCCGCCGGCGAGAGGGAGGGCGTTGTCAGCACAGGCACCGCCCCACATAAAAATCGCATAACGGAAATCATATGACTGTATTGACCCGGATCCGGCGCGGGCTGTTTGGCCCAGGTGCGTGGATCGCCGTGGGCCCTTTGAAAACCCTGGTGTTGGTCCTTATTTCTGCCCTGATTACGTTGGTGGTGTCCGTTCCGGCGTGGGCTGGAAAGGACGAAAAAATCGTCAACCCCGATATTGGCGAATATCTGCAACATCCTGAATACACTGAATTGATCGACGAACTAGCCACCAAGCACGGCTTTGATCGCTCCCAGCTGTGGAAGTGGTTCCGGCACGTGACCCTGCACGGCAAGATTCCGGTTTACTTCGACCGACCGGCAGAAGCAAAGCCGTATCACGTCTACCGTGGTCTGTTCATTTCCGACAGGGTGCAGAAGCTGGGACGCCGATATTTGCACGAGCACGCCGAAATGCTCGCCGAGGTGGAGCGCCGCACTGGGGTGGAGGCCACTGCGGTGGCTGCCATCATGGGCATCGAAACCAAATTCGGCAGTGTTAAGGGCGGTTACCACGCCTTTGACGCGCTGAACTCAGCCTTTGCCCTGTACCCCAGCCGCCGCGCCTTCTTCCGCAAGGAACTGATCGAGTTTCTACTGCTGTGCCGCGAGGAGGGAGCCGATCCGTTTGACTTTGACGGCTCCTATGCCGGGGCGCTGGGCATGCCTCAGTTCATGCCCAGTTCGTTTCGTGCCTATGCGGTGGATTTCGATGCGGACGGGCGGCGCGACATCTGGAAAAACCACGCGGATGTGGCGGGCAGCATCGGTAATTATCTGAAGCGGCACGGTTGGAAAAACGGTGAGCCGCTGGCGGTGGAGGTGAATCTCACCCCTGAGCAGGCGGCACGCTTCGACGGTGGTCACAAAGAAAAACTGAAGTTGAGGGAACTGCAACAGGCGGGGATCAACGCATCCGAGTTCGCCCCGGTGGACCCCTCCGACAAGGTGGCTGTGGTCTCCTACGACGAGGCGGATGGGAGCACCCGCTATTTTGTGATCTTCACCAACTTCTTTGCCATCATGCGGTATAACACCAGTGTGAATTACGCCATGGTGGCGAAGGAGCTTGACGACTATTTTGGGAGCCGCACGTGACCGACCGCGTAAAAGTGTTTGTTCCCGCTTCGGTGGGCAACGTAGGGCCGGGATTTGACGTCGTGGGCATGGCTATCACCGGTCCGGGGGATACAGTGGAAGCCGAATGGACCGATGAGCCCGGGGTGCACATTGTCGACATCACCGGGGATCGTGGCCGTTTGCCACGCGAAGCCCGCAAGAACACCTGCGGCATCGCGGCCGCTCATCTGCTGCGGTTGTCGGAGGAAGAGCGCGGCGTGCGCCTGATCCTTCACAAGGGAGTGCCGGGCACCGGCTTGGGCAGCAGTGCTGCATCCGCAGTTGCCGGAGCCTGGGCGGTAAACGTTCTTTTGGGCGAACGGTATTCCAAGGAGGAAGTGCTTCCCTCCTGTATCGAGGGTGAAAAATACGTATCCGGCGGGGTGTTTCTGGATAACCTAGCCGCAGCACTGTATGGCGGTGTGGTTACCTGCCATACGGCGATGGAGATGGCCTGGAAGGTGGGCGTTCTGGAGCAGCTTGAGGTGGTGGTGGTGACCCCCGCCACGCAGGTGCTCACCCGCGACAGCCGTGGCAAGCTAACCAACAACGTGCCGCTGGCCGGTTTTGTGCACAACATGGCGGCCGCATGTGCCATGGTAGCCGCTGTGGCGCGTGGAGACGCTGCCACCTTTGGTCGCGCGATTGACGACCGGGTAGTGGAACCGCAGCGTGCCGGACTGATCCGTGGCTTCAAGCGGGTGAAATCAGCGGCGCTGGATGCGGGAGCGTTGGGATGTTCAATCAGCGGAGCGGGTGCATCGGTATTTGCGGTGACCGACGATTCGAAACTGACCGAGTCCATCGGCCAGGCAATGGCCGCTGCCTTTGCGCGGGATGGTGTTGATACCACCGTCACCCTGGCGCGCATTGATCCGGACGGCGCACGCACCCTGTCCCCGTGAGGTGGCTTTGTGCCCTGCTGCTGGTTGGGCAGGCGGGATGCGTGGACGATCATGCCCGCTACGATCAGGCGGTGCAACGGATGGACCAGTTGGCGGCGCAAGTGGATGCCGGATTCGATCGGGTCGCGGTCCACAATGGCAAGGTGTTCACCGAAGATTCATGGGACGACCGGAAGGGGTTGGTCGATGCGCTGGATGCTGCCCGTGCGGGCATGACGGATATCCTGGCAGATCAGGAAGAGCGCATTCGCGTGGAGGAAGGCATCCTGGAACTGGCTGCGTTGGAGCACTCGGTGGATACCCGGGTGCTGTATCACATGGACCTTGATGCGCAACGGGCCAAGCGCGACCTGTTTGCGATCACCCTGGAAATGTACGAAGCACTTGCTGCCGAGGTACAGGAGGATGATCGTGGCGCTTTCGATGAACTGTCCCAAGTCTATCGGTCCGGCGTTGAGGCCGGAAACCAGCACTTCCAGGAACTGGACAAACTGCGCCAGGATCAGCAACAGTCGAGTGCACGGCGACCTCCCTCAATTTGACGCGGGGAGCCGCAAATGGTAGGTTCTGGCGGACTTGGGGAGGCAGCACCGGGATCTTTGTTTTAGTGAATTGGGGTGTAGGAATGATCCGCATGACCAGCCGCGTGTATGGATTTTTGGGCGTAATGCTGCTGGGCGGCATGTTGTTCGCCGCGGGGTGCAGCAAGCCGGAGGAATCTGCTCCGGTTCAGGCGGAATCTTCCGCCCAGCGCCAGCCGACGGTTAACGAGGTATTCCGGAAGGCCGAGGCCGACCTGCGTGAAGGTCGCGTGGAAGCTGCGATTGCCGGGTTTTCCGCGATCATAAAAGGTGCCTATGAAAAGGCGCCGGAACGTGCTTTTTCCTATGCGTATTTGGGGCAGATCGCCTATCGCGCGGGAAAGATGGACCTGGCGATTGAGAATCTGAACCACGCCCTCAACGAGCAGCCAGCCCTTCCGCCACAGGTGCGCATGACATTGGGTAACGCGTATTTCCAAAAAGGCGAGCCGGTCAAGGCAATCGCTTCCTGGGAAGAACTGCTTTCCCGCCAGCCGAACCTGCCTACTGTGCGTAACAATGTGGGGGTGGCGTATATGGACCTGGGCGAACTGGATCGGGCGATTCAGGCGTTTGAGCAAGCCATCGCGATTACGCCGGACCATGTGCGGGCGCATGAAAACCTGGCCGATGCCTATGACAAGAAGGGCCTCAAGCAGGAGGCCGAGGCAGCGCGGCGCAAGGCTGCCGCCATTCGATTGCGGCGGGATGCCGGTTCTGAACAGACAGCTCCGGCGAGTGGGGACGAATCCGGGTAACCGCGCTGCGGTACCAGGGGGCTTTTTCCCGTGAACCTGCCAATCCAGAAAATCGGCATCATTGCCAAGCTGCACCATGACGGTGCCGCGACGGTGCTCAAAGACCTGCGCGCGTGGCTGGATGAGCGGGATCACCAGGTGTTCATGGACAACATGACCGCCAAGCTGATCGGTGAAACCTCGCCCCACCGCAAGGCGGATATTCCCAGCATGGTCGATCTGATCATTGTGCTGGGGGGTGACGGCACCCTGCTTTCCATGGCCCGCCTGCTGGTGGATTTTGAGATCCCGCTGCTGGGCATTAACTTGGGATCCTTGGGCTTTCTCACTGAAATCCCTACCCACGAAATGCTCTCCACGTTAGAAAAAGTGCTGGCGGGAGACGTCTCCATCGAAAAGCGCCTGCTGCTGAAAGCGGAGGTGCTCAGGCAGGGAGAGGTCGTGGCCTCCTCCTATTGCCTGAACGATGTGGTGGTCAGCAAGGGAACCCTGGCGCGCATGATCCGGCTGCACATTTCGGTGGACGGGCAGTTCATGACCGGGCTACGTTCCGATGGCTTGATTGTTGCCACGCCCACCGGCTCCACCGCCTACTGCTTGTCGGCGGGCGGGCCGATTGTGCATCCGGAAAACGACGTGATTGTCCTTACTCCCATTTCACCTCATGTGCTGACCAACCGCCCGGTCATCCTGCCCCATGGGTCGAATATCGAAATCCAACTGGTCAGTGAGGAGGAGGCGTCGATGGTTACCTTCGATGGCCAGGTAGGATTTTCGCTGCGTTCCGGAGATGTGATTCAGGTGCGTGCCGCGGAGAACCGCCTGAATCTGATTGTCTCCCCGGAGCGCAACTACTTCGAGGTGTTGCGCACCAAGCTCAAGTGGGGCGGTGAATTGATCCCATGATCCCCCGTGGTGCCCCCCGGTCGATGGGGTGTGCCGACCGGGTCCATGCGCCGACCATGCGTGGGTTCTGGATTTTCGGCCTGCTGTTGTGTGCAGTATCTTGGTCCGCGCCTCTGGCCGGGCACGCAGGTGAACTGGAAGCGCCCAAGGTGCATCGTATTCAGATTCATCCCGGGCAGCACGGGGAGGCTCCAGCAGGTCTGGACCCGGTTGCGTTTCCGGCGGGAAACCCACAGACGTCGGAGAAGGTGGCGCTGGGAACACGGCTTTTTTTCGATCCGCGCCTGTCGGGAGATGGTACCGTGGCGTGCGCCTCCTGCCACAATCCGGCTCTGGGATGGAGCAACGGCCTGTCACTGGCCTTCGGTGTGCGCGGACAGACCGGTATCCGCAGTGCTCCCACGATTCTCAACGCCGCCTATGCGGACACCCTGTTCTGGGATGGGCGGGCTGGTTCGCTGGAGGAGCAGGCTACGGGCCCGCTGGTGAATCCGGTGGAGATGGGCAATACCCTGTCCGGGGTGGTGGATGCCATAAGCAGCATCCCCGCGTACGGGCCGTTCTTTGAAAGCGCCTTTGGCGACCGCAAGGTGACTGTGGAGCGGATTGTCCAGGCCATTGCTGCCTTTGAGCGAACGCTGGTGTCGGGAGCTTCACCCTTTGACCGCTACAAATACAAAGGGGAGCGATCCGCCCTGACCGCCTCACAGATTCGTGGCATGGAGTTGTTCCGCGAAAAGGAGCGCGCCAACTGTGCCAAGTGCCACCGGTTTGACGATTTTTCCGCCGATCTGACGGATTTCCGCTTCCACAACGTTGGTGTGGGCATGGATCACCCGCAGCCGGATATTGGCCGACAGGCGGTGACGGGAAACCCGGAAGACCGGGGTGCCTTTCGCACCCCCACGCTACGCAATGTGGCGGCAACTGCTCCCTATATGCACGATGGCCGCTTTGCCACCCTGGAACAGGTGGTCGATTTCTACATTCGGGGCGCCACTCCAAATCCGAATCTGGATATCAACATCCAGCCGTTCGAACTGACCGATGCGGAAAAGGCTGATCTGATTGCTTTTCTGAACGCACTTACCGGTGATCTGCATCCGATAGCCGCCCCCGAGCTTCCCTCCGATCCGCCCGCAACCGCGCCATAGCAACCGGAACCGCCAGGCAGAAGGAGCAGGGGAGCGGTTTATTCCTTGCCGTAGCGGGCCAGCCAATTGTGAATGGCGGAGAGGTCCGGGGCCGGCTCACCGATGATGGTCATCAGTTGGCCGGTGGCTCCAGCCAGCCCGAGCAGCGCCAAGCTATGGTCGAAGCGGGCGTTGGCCAGATCGGAGCGGGCGTCACCCAGCGCGTTGCTGGCGTCGATCACGTCCAGATAGGTGGCGGCGCCCGCCTTGTAGGTTTCAGTGACAATCCGGTGATTTTCGGTGGCGTAGTTCACCCGGTCGGTGAGCGACTCGACAATGCGCCCGGCCACATCCACCCGCCGCTGGGCTTGCTGCACGGCCACGCGTACCTCCCGTTCAGTGCGTTCCAGTTGCAGTTTTTTTTCGCGGTAGGCGGCGCGGGTCCGGCGGCGCTCGGCCGCGTTTTCGCCGCCAGTATACAGATCCCAGGTGGCGGACAGGGTGACCACCTTGTCGGCATCCACCAGGAAACTGACGGCGGAGGATTTTTCCCCGCTTTTCTCGTAACGTGCCTCGGCGCTGATGAACGGCAGAAAGGTTCCGGTGGTGAAGCGGATGCCCAAGGCCGCTGCGGCGGTTTCCCCGGCCAGAATTCCCAAGTCGGTGCGGGCTGCCAGTGCGGTATTTTCCGAATTAGCCACCGTGGCGATGGTGGACAGGTCTGGCGGGGTGCCCAACTCCATCTCAGGCGGAAGGCCGGACAGAACTGCGAGGGACTCACGGGCGGATTGTAGCTCGTTTTCGGCGGCCAACCGCTGGGCGGCCAACTGGGCTACTTCGGCCTCCAGCCGCAGGGCGGAGGCGCGTACATCGGCCCCCAGCCGGACGCGCGCCCGGGCGGCGGTTAGATGGCGCTTCATGCCCTCGTGGCGTTCGGCCACGGCGGTCAGATTTTCCTGCGCCTTGAGTTCGCTGAAAAAGGCTTCGGCCAGCGTGAAGATCAGCTGTTCGCGGGCCACCACTTCGCCCAGTTGGCCGCTCTCGTGGGCAATCGTGGCCATCTTGTATCGGGTACTGGCGCGACCGCCTGTGTACAAGGCCTGATTCAGGCGCACGGTGGTGTCCCAGCTGGTCTTTGGCCGTAATGTAAAACCGCCGTTGATAACCTCATCCTGCCGACGGTTGTAACGCCCGTCCACACTTAGCGTGGGAAGCAATTGGGCCAGCACCTTGCGCCGCTCCTCAGTGAGTTGACTGGCGCGCGCGGCGGCTTCGCCCACGGATTCGTGAAATTGCTCAGCCTGACGGTACAGGTCCACAAAATCAATGGACTGCGTATGCCCTGGAAGCGGCAAGAGCAGTGGGGAGATAGCGAGCAGGAGAACCAGGGAACGTTGAATCAGGCACATGGAAAACCTCTGTTGAACCGATATTTTGCGTACTGGCCGCAGTCAGGGCAAGTCCGGTTCGAAAATTGCGGCAAAAGCCCCGAAGTTTATCGGCCGTCGTGCCGATAAGAGAGACAGGGGGAACTCTGTGGGGAAAGGGGCCGTGTATTCAGCGGCATAAAAAAAGGGGTTCGCCCCATTCCGTTGAATTCACTGACACATGGTACCCTTATATCCCTCGGGATCGTCCCGGGGCCTCTCGGGGGAGGGGAATCGCCTGTCCGGTCTGGAGCCGGCGCGGGTAAGCGATAATACGATTTTCAGGGCGCCACGCGCCCACCGATGCGGAGCACCAACCATGCGTAGCAACCTGATCCGGCATGCCGTGGCGATCACCGCGGCGCTGGCCCTCTCGGCCTGTGCGTCCGGCGGCGCCAAACTGGCGGCCGCTCCAGGCGCCCCGGTAACCGATGATCCCCCCTTTGAGATGGTTGCGGACGCGGGTGTTATGCTGCCGGAGGAGGCCCCGGAAGTCCTCCCACAGGATGAGGGTCTGGTTAATCTGGTGGTTGAGGACGTGTGGGCCACCCCGGCTGACTGGCAGGGTGCCCAGGATGGTGATGTGCCGTTCGAGGAGGGCGCCCTGCTCGACAAACGGCGTGCCGCCCCGGTGCCGGTTTCCTTGCGTTTTCCGGAAGTTCCCCGCTTGCTGGACGGGCCGGCCGTGGAGCCGGAGGATGAGGATTTGGACGCGGCGCTGGATGAGGTTCCGGTGGCCTCCCCGGGCAAAAGAAAGCCGCGCATCGTGCACCTTCCGGCCCGTTCCGGAGAAAATGGGGCCTCCATCGACCCCCTGTACGACGTTCCCTATGACATGGCGGTGGAGGTCAACGAGCAGGTTCAGGTGTATCTGGAATATTTCCAGACCCGCATCCGCCCGGTTTTTTCCCGTTATCTGATCCGGGCCGGTCGCTATGTTCCGATCATGAAGGAAATCTTCCGCGAGGAGGGGATCCCGGAGGACATGGTTTACCTCTCGATGATCGAGAGTGGTTATAACCCGTACGCGTTTTCCCGCGCCCGGGCCAGCGGTCCCTGGCAGTTTATTTCCAGTACCGGGAAGCGCTACGGCTTGCAGCAGGATTACTGGGAGGACCAGCGGCGTGATGTGGAGGCTTCCACGCGCGCGGCGGCCGCCTATCTGAATGAGCTGTATGACCGCTTTGGAGACTGGTATCTGGCACTGGCCTCCTACAACGCCGGGGAGGGTGCCGTGGCACGGGCGATGCGCCGCACCGGTGGCACCACCTTCTGGGAGCTGCATGAGGCCTATGCCCTGCCGCGTGAAACCCGTGATTATGTTCCCAAGTTTATCGCGGCGACGATCATCGCCAAAAATCCGGAGGAGTACGGCTTCTTTGTGGAGCCGCATCCGCCCATGGCCTTTGATGACGTGACGGTATCGGCCCCCACCTCCCTTGAGGCGATTGCCCGCGCGGTGGGTGTGAGCGAGGACGAAATCAAGTTTCTCAACCCGCATCTGCGGCGCAATCTGACCCCTCCGGGGACCAAGCCCTACACGGTGCATGTGCCGGTGGGCACGGTGGACCTGTTCGCCACCAACTTCCCGTCCATTCGCGAAGTGGAAGGGGCCGAGTGGGCCAAAAAATCGCGCAACATGGGCACCAACAATCAGTTGGTACGCCACCGGGTGCGGCGCGGCGAGACCCTCTCCACGATCGCCTCCCGGTACCGCACGCGGGTTTCATCCATTCAGCGGGCCAACAACATGGGGCGTCGGACGGTGATTCGCGAGGGCGCCATTCTGATGATTCCCACCGGTCGTTACTATGCGCCGGAAAGCGCCTCGGCGCAGACCGTGCATCACCGGGTGCGGAGCGGCGACAGCCTGTGGAAGATCGCCAACCAGTACAAGGTCCAACTGCGCGACCTGATGGCCTGGAACGGGCTGACCACCAGCAGCGTGCTGCGTCCCGGCCAACGCCTGGTGATCCGTCCCCGCGGAAGTTGATTTCGTTGGGCGCGTCAGGAGCGGGCGCCCAGCAGCCCCTCCTGCTCGAAACTGAAGGTGGACTCTCCACCGACAATCACGTGGTCCAGAAGCGGAATATCCACCGCTTCCAATGCCTGTGCCAGACGGCGGGTGAGGTCCAGGTCGGAACTCGACGGGTGGGGGTTTCCGGACGGGTGATTGTGGGCCAGAATGGCCGACGACGCGCGATGTCGTAGGGCAGCCTCCACCGCCTGTCGGGGGTGGACGTGGGCCTCGTTCACGGTGCCTGAACTGAGCAGTGCCGGAAATTGCACGCGGCAGCGCGTATCCAGACACAAAAGGTAGACCACTTCTTCCGGCCGTCCGGCCATTAACGGCACCAGATAGTCGGCGACTGCGCGCGGGCTGGTAAGCGGTGGATCGTCACGTGTGGCTCGGTCGTGGAGATAGCGACGGGAGATATGGGGCACGTTGGCCAGGAACGCGGCGCCCCGGTCGCCAATGCCCGGAACCGAGGCGAGATCCTTCGGATCGGCCTCGAGTACCGCCGACAGACTTCCAAAGCGGTGCATTAACCCATGTGCCAGCGGGTTGGTGTTCACTCTGGGCATGACCGCGAACAGCAGCAACTCCAGCACTTCGTGATCGGCAAATCCATCCAGTCCTTCGCGCGCCGCGCGGCTGCGCAGGCGGTCCCGATGCCCGGTGTGCGGATGACTTGGTTGCTTCTCCGGCATGGCCGTTCCTGTTATCGTGTGCCTCGGAAGAGGCCAGTTTACCCGATTTGAGGAGTGGTGCGGCAGTTCATGAACGTCATGCGCAAAGGTGTCCTGATCGTCGGCTGTGGCTATTCCGGTCGTGCGGTGGCCCTGGAGCTGCTGGAGGCCGGAGTTCCGGTCACCGGTACCGTGGGCGACCCGGCGCATCTGGGGGCTGTGGCGGCCACCGGGGCCGTCGCGGAACGATTGTCCCTGCCGGATGCGCTATCCGGCAAGGCGCGGGAAGCTGCCCGGAAATTGATAAGCCGACACCGGGCGGTCGTCTACGCAATTGGTCCGGAGCGGGAAGCTGGAGAACGTTTTGTCGATCACACGCTCGCTTTTGCGGACCTGGTGAGTGAGGTGCCTGGCATCGAGGCATTTGTCTATCTGTCCAGCACCGGAGTTTATGGTGCCCGCAATGGCGATTGGGTGGACGAAGAAACGCCGATGGCCACATCCCCCGGCCCGCGAGGAAAAATCCGCATACAGGTGGAGAACGGCCTTCTGGAGCGGTGCCGAAGCCGGGGCCTGCCCGTGCGCATTCTGCGCCTTACCGGTATTTATGGGCCCGGCCGTCATATCGGGCTGCGCCTGAAGGAAGGTAATTATCGGGTAGTGGACGCCGATCCACCGCTGGTGGTCAACCGGATCCATGTGGCGGATGTGGCGCAAACGGTGGTCGCAGCCATTGAGCGAGGCCAAAATGGGGATGTGGTGGTGGTTTCCGATGGCCACCCGGCGAGCCTGCGGGAGGTGGCCGATTATGCCGCCAGACTGATGGGAGTCCCGCCTCCTGAAAGTGAAACCCTGGAGGAGGCGTGGGCGCGCATGGGCGAAGCCAATTTTCACCTGATCGCAGACAGCAAACGGTGCCGCAATACCCGTCTGATCGAGGTGCTTGGAGTAAAGCTGCGGTATCCGGATTACCGCAGCGGTCTGGCTGCGTGCCTCTCTGACGGCGGATTGCTGCCGTGAACCGTTGGTCCCGGCGAAATTCCGGACTTTGTCCCGGTTCCCATGGACGGCACCGGGAGAGGGTCTAATCCAGTTTCCATTCAATGGTGTAGGGGAATGTGGCGGTGACGCTTTTTCCATTGTCCGGGGTGACGGACACCTCCACCTGCCAGTTTCCACCCATGGAAAACTCTCCGGCGGCGACATAGCGTCCCTTGCCCTGAGGGGTTCCGGGCAGAAGGTCGTCGTCGGTGTTCATTGGCATGCCGGCCATGAACATGCGGGCCGTTACCATGGCATCGGGTACCGCCTTTCCGTTGGCGTCGGTCACGGTCACGGTCAGGTGAGTGTCACCAAGGGCGGCCGGATTGGGTTCCGCGCGCACGGTAACGGTGTACGTGCCCGCCGTGCCCGTGTGGTCGGCGGGTGCCGTGCACGCGGCACACAGCAGGGCAGCCAGCCCGACCATGCATCGGAAAACCCTATTGGAAGAACGGGCGGGACGGGTCGAAGCCATCCTTCGGTTCCTCTTCCACTCCGGGTTCAGGGTCGGGCGGGGGCGGGGGAGGGTCATGCAGCAGATCCACGAGTGAGTCGATTTGTTCGGGGAACAGGGGACCTTCATGGTTTCTTGCAAATCCCGGCATTTCCGTGCCAGGAAGCCCGTCCGAAATGACCTTGCGCAGATAGCCGTCCATGGCCGGCTGGTAAGCGTCCAGAGCGGTGGCGGTATTGCCCTGGCGGTGCGTGCCATGGCAGAACCAGCACACCGCGTCGTACAACTCCTGGCCACTTTTTTCCGCGGCGGTGTCGTAGTGGCAGCTACCGCACTTGGGTCCGAACAGGGTGTCGCCCACCATGAAGCCCGCGTGCTGGGAGGCATCCACCTGGGCCACCACCTTCAACTCCATTTCCGGTTGTTCGGCATCGTTGGAGATGACGGTGATAATGCGCACCACCTCGCCACTGCGTGCGGCGGAGTCGTAGGTCACGTCCACAAAGCTGGAGCTGCCGGGGGGAACCACTTCCTGGTCCGCAAGCACGGCGGTGCAACCGCAGGGAGTGGAAACCTCGGAGATGGTCAGGTCTTGATCGCCCACGTTGGTGAACGGGAACCGGTGCTCCACGAGCTTGCCCTGGGTGATGGTGCCGAAGTGGTGCTCCAGGTTTTCGAATTGCAGCCGTGGTCCCACAACGGCCTGCGCCGTGGTTCCTGGCGGCGCATCTTCGGTCACGGCAAGACCGGCACACGCGTGCAGTATGGTCAGGCAGAGTGCCGCAAGGGCCATGGGCAGCAAGCGGTGCATCAGCCGTCGGCTTTCAATGCCTCGGCGATGGCCGCCTCGACGTTTTTGATGCCGTAACCGGTGACCCGGATATGGTTGTCGAGCAGAACGGTCGGGGTGCCACGGGCGCCGATGGCGCGGGCCTGCTTGATGCCGTCCTCCATGCGCTCCACCATCACGTTTTCATTGAATTCGCGCTTGAAACGATTCAGATCCAGCCCCAGCTGGGTGGCAATCCCGAGCAGGACGTCGGGCTTTGACGGGTCCAGCCGGTGGTTCCAGATGGCCGAAAACAGGGCGTTTCGCATTTCTTCCCCCTTGCCCTGCGCGTCTGCCAGATAAAAGGCGAGAACGGTCACCGGTGAGGCAGCCGGGTCGACGATCGGCATGCCCACCCAGGTAACATGCAACGTGTCACCGTGCTCCTTGACCAGCACCGGCCACACCTTGTTGTCGAACTCATGGCAGTGGCTGCAGTAGAAATCGAAGTAGACGGTTACATTCACCTGGCCCTTCTTGTGGGTACTTTTGCGATCCAGTACCACAAACGGGGCAAGGTCTTCTTTGTTTGCGGCCCCGTCCGGGGCGTCGGCGGACAATGCCGCGGCGGGTGCGAGCGTGACGGCCAGCAGTGCCGGCATCAGCCAGCGTGCGATGGTTTTGAACATGGGATTCAACTCCTGTCTTTGGATTCGATTAAACGGGATGAGGCGTCCGGAGCGCCCGGCTCCGGTGCCAGAAGGGCACGAAACAGGGTGAGGGCCGCTTCGCCGTCCCACTCGCGGGGGCCCAGCGCGCGGCCATAGATCGTGCCCTCCGGGCCGATTACATAGGTGGATGGCATGGCCGACACCAGGTAGGCGTCGCCCACGTCGGCAAACGGGTCCAGCAGCACCGGCAATTTCCAGCCGTATCCTTCCACGAAGGCCTGCACGGACTCTTTGTTGTCCCGGTCCAGCGAGATGGCGAGTACGATCAGGCCGTCCGGGCCCAACTGCCGGGACAGGCGCTCCAGAGCCGGCATCTCTCGAATGCACGGGCGGCACCAGGTGGCCCAGAAATTGAGGACCACCAGTTTGCCCCGGTAATCCTCCAGCGTGACCGTAGTGCCTTGCAGGTCGGGAAGCTCGAAGGAGGGGGCCGCGCGGTCCGTGTCCACCCGCAGGATCTGGGCACGGGTGAACAACGCCTCGTCCACGGCGAGGAGGGACGCCCCGGAGGACGGCATCGGACACGCAAGCGTTATGGCCAGCAGGGCGGGCACAAGAAATTTAGTGAGCGATTTCGGCTGGCTTTGCATGGCGTTTCAGGTAGAGCAGTATCTGCTGGAATTCTTCGTCGCTGACCTGGGGGACGTTCTGGGAGCGAATGTTTTGAGCCATCCGCCCCACCACCCCCACCCACTGGGTGTAAGTCATCCGCGCCGGGTCGGGCAGGGCGTGGCACAGACTGCACCGGCGGACATATATTTTGCCGTCGGCGGTCTCGGCATCGGGAACCTCGAACGGTTGCATGCATCCGGTGATTAACGGGATGGCAAGCCACCAGCGAATACCCCGGAGAAACCGCTTCATAACCGCCAATTATAGCGGAAGGCGAACCCGGAACGCGAGAGCCGGCCTGCCGTTGGTGCCCGGAAGGGTGTCAGTCCGTTGACGGGAATGGTTGGGACTCCGTATGCTCTCCGATTCCTTGGGGCCTTTTTGTGGAGCAACGCCGTGTCCGACCGGTCCGAAAATGATTCCGCCCAAGCCGTTTCAGGCGGTCGGGTGCAGGCCATCCAGGCGGTGCGTGGGGTCAAGGATGTGCTGCCCGACGAATCTCCCGCGTGGCAACGGCTGGAGCGGATTTGCCGCGATTTCTTTGCGCGCTACGGGTTCGGCGAAGTGCGGGTTCCCGTGTTCGAAGTGACCCAGTTGTTTGCCCGCAGCATTGGTGAAGCCACTGACATCGTCGAGAAGGAAATGTACACCTTCGAGGATCGCAACGGACAGATGCTTTCCCTGCGGCCGGAGGGAACCGCCGGCGTGATCCGCGCCTATATCCAGAGCGGCCTGCAACGGGAATCCCTCACCCGCCTCTATTATCTGGGTCCCATGTTCCGGCACGAACGCCCGCAGGCCGGGCGACTGCGGCAATTTCATCAGATCGGGGCGGAAGCCCTGGGTTCCGAGAGCCCGGCGCTGGACGCCGAGGTGCTGGTGCTCACCGCAGATTTGTTCGATTCCCTCGGGCTGCTGGACGGCCTGAGTCTGGAAATCAACTCCATCGGCTGCCCGGCCTGTCGCCCCCGGTACACAGCAGCCCTGAAGGGGTTTCTGGCGGGTGTGGCGGAACATCTCTGCGAGAACTGTGGCCGGCGAAAAGAGACCAACCCGTTGCGGGTGCTCGACTGCAAGGTGGAATCCTGCCGCACGCATACGACCGCCGCACCGGAAATCATCGATCACCTGTGTGAGGGGTGCTCCGCTCATTTTTCCCAGGTGCGCACCCACCTTTCCGCAGCCGGGGTGGCGTACGCGGTGAATCCGCGCATGGTGAGAGGTTTGGACTACTACACCCGGACCGCTTTCGAGTGGACCTCTAGCGATCTGGGGGCCCAGAGCACGGTGGCTGCGGGTGGGCGCTATGATCGTCTGGTGGAGCGCCTGGGGGGGCAGTCAAAACCGGGGATCGGCTTTGCCCTGGGTGTGGAGCGATTGCTGCTGCTGATGGATGAAACCCGGGAGGATCCGCCGCACCTGTTCTGTGCGCTTGTGGGGGATGAGGCGGAAGTGGCGATGGTGCCAGTGCTGCGGCAGGTGCGCAATGCCGGGATTCGGGTTGATCGGGCCTTTGAGGGCAGCCTGAAGAGCCAGATGAAGCGGGCCGGAAAGAGCGGCGCGGCCTTCTGTTTGATTGTGGGAGGGGATGAGTTGGCCCGTGGTCAGGCCATTCTGCGGGATATGGCCAAACGCGACCAGCGGGAGATCCCGCTGGCCGGTCTTGCGGATGCCGTTTGCGAAATCGTGAAGGCGGCGGACGCCTAGCTGTCTACCAGTTCCTTGAGTTCCTTGCCGGCCTTGAAGAACGGCACCTTCTTGGCGGGAACCTTTACAATCTCACCGGTTTTCGGATTACGCCCCTCGCGGGCCGCGCGGTCACGAAGGCGGAAGCTTCCGAAGCCACGGATCTCCACCTTGTCGCCCACGGTAAGCGCATCCTTGATGCTGGTAAATACAGTCCCCACCAGAACGTCTACCTGGGTACGCGTGAGACCGTCCACTTTTCGCGTGATCTGGTCTACGAGTTCAGCCTTGGTCATGTCACCCCTCGTTTTGGGTTAAACCCTTGCAAACACCTGCGCCGGTTGCCTGTTATAACGACATCATATACAAAGCGCGAACTTGCGTCCAGACCGGTGTGCCATTCAATGCGGACGGCAGCCACGGGAACATCTGCTTGGCTCCCCCCAGCAACTCCTGAAGGGGGCTGGGGTGGAATTCGACCACGCGCGGGCGGCCTTCGATCCCAGCCAGTTTCCCGGCTTTTTCGATGGCCTCGTCCAGGGTGCCCAGTTCGTCCACCAGGCCCTGCTCCATGGCCTGACGGCCGCTGAAAATGCGGCCATCCGCCATCGGTTTCACCTCGTCGATGGTGCGTCCCCGGCCGTCGGCCACGGCCTCGATGAACTGGGCGTGAATATCGTCCATCACCTCCTGCAGCAAGCGCCGCTCGGCATCGGTCATCTGCCGGAAGGGGGAGGCTATGTCTTTGTTCTTGCCTGCTTTTATGGTGATGTTTTCAACCCCCACCTTGTCCATCAACCCTTCCAGGTTGACGGTGGTCATGATGACCCCGATGCTGCCGGTGAGGGTGCCGGGGTTGGCCATAATGACGTCGGAGGGGGCGGCCACGTAATACCCGCCGGAGGCGGCAACGGTGCCCATGGAGGTGACCACCGGCTTGCCGGCGGCCTTGAAGTTGACGACCGCGTCGTGAATTTCCTGGGAGGGAACCACCCCGCCGCCGGGGCTGTCCACCCGCAGGACCAGGGCGCGAATGCGCGGGTTGCGCTCAAACCGTCGAATTTCCTCGACGGTGTTGCGCGCATCCATGATCTTGCCTTCCACCCGCACCAGGGCCACCTGTCCGTGTCCGCCGGACACGGACAGGTGGACTCCCAGAAAACTGGCGGCAAAGACCAGAACGGAGAGGGCGACGAAGATCCCGAAGCCGAGTTTCAACGCCTTGCCGGACGGTGCCCGCATGGTTCCCCTCTCCTTGAGTTGTTTACGCCCGTTGGGGCGTTAATCCTGGTCCTTCTTGAGCTGATCCTGAATCAGGCTGCCCAGGGTGGTGGTCGCCGGGCCGGAGGTGTTGCGCGACACGTAGTCGGCCATGTCACCGGCTTCCGAATCGGAGGACAGGGCGCGGATCGACAGGGCGATCTTCTGCTCTTCCAGGTCCAGGCGAATCACCTTGGCATCCACCGACTCGCCCACGGTGACCATGTCGCTCATGCGCTTACCTTCCTCGGTGGGCATCTCGCTGGCCGGGATAAGGGCTTCGACACCCTCTTCCAGTTCCGCAAACACCCCGAAGTCGGCAATCTTCACCACCTTGGCCTTGTGGATGCTGCCCACCGGGTAGGTGCCCGGAATCCGGGTTTCCCAGGGGTCACCCTCGAGTTGCTTGAAGCCGAGGGAAATGCGCTCCTTGGCCCGGTCCACCTTGAGCACCACGGCTTCCACTTCCTGCCCCTTCTGGAACAGTTCGGACGGATGCTTGATGTGCTTGGTGTAGGAGATATCCGAGACGTGGATCAGGCCGTCGATGCCCTCCGGCAAGCCGACAAAGGCGCCGAAGTCGGTCAGGTTGCGAATCACGCCCTTGATGCGCTGGCCGGGGGCATAGTTGGTTTCCACCAAATCCCACGGATTGGGCTGGGTCTGCTTCATGCCCAGGGAGATCTTGCGGGTCTCCGGGTTGATGGACAGCACCACCACTTCCACCTCGTCCCCGGCGTTGACCACCTTGGACGGGTGTTTCACATCCGAGGTCCAGGACATTTCGGAGACGTGGCATAGGCCTTCGACACCCTTCTCCAGCTCGATGAACGCGCCGTAGTCGGTGAGGCTGACCACCCGGCCCTGCAAACGGGAGTCCACCGGGTACTTTTCGGCGGCGGTGGTCCAGGGATCCGGGGTCTTCTGCTTGAGACCCAGCGACACGCGCTGGCTGTCGCGGTCGAAACGCAGCACCACCACCTGCAGCTTCTCGCCCACCTTGAGTACCTCGTTGGGGTGGTTGATCCGCCCCCAGGAAATATCGGTGATGTGCAGCAGTCCGTCGATCCCGCCCAGGTCCACAAAAGCGCCGTAGTCGGTGATGTTCTTGACCACGCCGTCGATCAGCAGACCCGGCTCCAGGTTGGACAGGGTGGACTCGCGCATCTTGTCGCGCTCCTCCTCCAGCAGAACCCGGCGGGAGAGCACGATGTTGTTGCGGCGGCGGTTGATCTTGATCACCTGCATGGCCAGGTTCTGGCCGATCAGGGCGTCCAGGTCGCGTACCGGGCGCAGGTCGATCTGGGAGCCGGGCAGGAAGCCTTTCACGCCACCCACGTCCACAATGAGGCCACCCTTGATGCGCGACAGAATGGTGCCCTCCACCGGGGTCTCATCGTCATGCGCCTCCTTGAGGGCCTCCCATACCTTCATACGGTCGGCCTTCTCCTTGGAGAGGACCATCTTGCCGTCGCGGTTTTCCGGATTCTCGATGAACACCTGCAGGGTGGCGCCGGGTTCCAGCGTCTCCCACTCCTCGGGGCTGAATTCGCTGCGGGAGATGACGGCTTCCATTTTGAAGCCGATATCGACCAGCACGCCATCCGGCTGCCGGAGAACAACGGTTCCCTCGACGACTTCGCCCTCATCAAAGTTACGGAAGGTGGCATCGATCAGCTGGAGCATCTGCTCGGCAGTGATCTCGTTGGCCGGAACGTGGTCGAATTGATCGATGGTGACCGGTTCGGCCGCGATCGGTTCGGTAGTGGTTTGCTGTGTGGACAAGTTGCCTGGACTCCAAGTTGCCGCCGGTCTAGATGGTGAATGTCGCTGGCGAAGCGCGGTGCGGGTTCCGTGGGCGGCATGCATCACGGAGACTGCATCGCGCAACGTCCGAAGGCGCGTCCGGTGCCCCCGTGGGCGACCGTCAAACGCAGCCTTCGGCAAAAAATCGCGAAGCTACATACTATATCCGGTGAGGGGGTGGAGATCAAATTAATTCGTTCCGCGCGGTGGGGAAGGCACTGCCTGGTCCGGGAGTGGGCGGGAAATCTTGCACCCCACTGACCATCGCCGGCCGCACCCCACCGGATGGGCTGGTGAGCATATCAAAGAACTACGGCCGTCCCGTCACCCATGGCGGCCCCCACCATGGCGGCTCCGGTTGGAGCCTCCCCGCGGGCACTCCGATCCCGGAGTCATTGTGCTCCCGAAGCGGCCCTGAGCGCCCTGTGAATCTGGCGCAACGCCTTCATCACTCCTGTTAATGCCGTAAAGGATCAGTGGGTTGTGAGGAGTCGATCGGTTGAAAAATAGGGGGTGCGGGGGAATTTCCTGGGGTGGCGGCGCGGCCTGGCGGTGCGGAAATCGTGTGATTCCGCTTCGCAAACGGCAAAGCTAAACCGCGGGTCACGGTAAAACACCAAGCATAACACACTGACAATGTGGAGGTGTTGGCCGTTTGTGGGCACGGCGGGATTGTTTCGCAAAAAATCGGCTGAAAAATCAGAACAGGCTGTTTATACAGGAAAAAACGCGTTTGTGGTTGCGAAGTAAAACACGGTGAAAAATAACGGTTTTTGCGTGCAGAACCAGTTGAAACTGTGGTGAAAAAGTGCATTTGTGGTGGCGTTTCGCACCGTGGATTTCGCATGTTCACGGTGACCTCGGAACGGAATATCAATGGGTTCTGAAGGCCGGTAGCACGATCAGTGTGGTTTAGACGGTGGATTTTCAGAGGAAACTCAGAACCCGTTGAAAACGTGGAGAAAAAATGCCCTTGTGGTGGGGTTGGTTTGCGAAACGAAACGTGCAGAAGGGATTGAAAACGTGTGAAAAATTAGATTTGTGGGGGATGGGCACACGGTGAGGTCCGGTTGGGCAATGGGGGTTTCCGAGGGCCGGAAGGGGGTGACGGCTGGAATTCATTTTATTTAACGACAAATTAAATGAATTTACGGAACGGAGTGGGGCGGGTGTTTTGGCCCCAATGCCGCTGCATCGGGGGGAGAGAATGGTTGTTGGAACCGTATTGTTTTCAAATGGTTGTGCAGGGCCATGGGGATGCTGCTCGTCTCCCCCTCGCCGGGCGTTGCTCGACGCGAGGCCGGATTGCCACGCCAGCCAATATCGTCGTGTGCGTAGCTCCCGTGCACGTCGCACGGGGCTAAGTTACCGGTGCGTTAACGGTTCGCAGGGGAGATTGTGACGGATGTGTTACCGATTCGCCCGTTCCCTCCCACGCGGGGCAATGAAGCCCCTCGATGCCCCCACTCCGTCCCCCACCGTCACATACCGTTGTGCGGTGCCACGCGCACGGCGATATTTGCAAGCGGGTGGTGCCGCTCTGGGTGGAGTACGGCACCCTCGCCGGCCCGTCGCCGTGCCCCCCTCCACCGAATATGCACCGTCGTTCCGAATGCCCACCGGCCCCGTAACGTTCCGTTTTGCCGCTTATGCGGACGCGGCGCGGGCGCGCCGTGGGAGGACCAACTGTGCGATGCGCTCCGAGGTGAGGCGGACCAGCCCCTCGGCCAACCGCTGATCGGCGCTGTCGAAGTGGCGGGTTCCGCCGGGAGCCACCTTGTCGAAGAATGACAGGGTGCCAAACACGGTTCCATCCCGGTGCCGCACCGGGATGCACAGGATGGAGGCGGACACCGCCGGGACCGCCTTGAGCTGACGGGCGAAGGTGCCGTAATGGTTGTTGCGCACCGGGGCTCCGCTGGCCAGCACCGTTCCGGCAATGCCTTCGCCGGGCAGCAGGGGCGCCAGCGCCGCGGAGGCGGCTTCCAGGCCGTCGGCGCAGACCACCTCCAGTCGTCCGCTATCCGGCTCCAGCGTACGCAGCACGGCGCCGGTGGCGAACAGGGTGCGTCGCGCGCGGGATACCAGTTCGGTGACCATGTCTGCCTGTGGGGATTCCGCGGCTGTGTGTGCCGCCACCCATAGCAGGGTTTCCACCGCCGCTTCATGCCGTGCGGCTTCATGCTCCAGGCGGTCGCTCTTCACCATGGCACCCACCTTGTAGCCGATGGCGCCCACCAGCAATCGCTCGTATTCGGTGAAGGGGTGCGGTTGGCGATGCTGTACGTTGATCACGCCCACGAAGTTTTGATCGGCGACCACCGGCACCGAAAGCAGCGAGCGGAACGCTTCCTCATGGGTTTCCGGGAGGTATTTGAAGCGTGGGTCGGAGGGGGCGTCCGCCAGCGCCACGGCCTCCAGGTGCTCCGCCACCCAGCCGGTCACCCCTTCGCCGCGTTTCAACCGGGCGTGCCCCACGGCTTCCGGGGCCAGGCCGGTGCTGGCCTCCAGCACCAGGGCGTCCTCCTCACGGTCCATCAGGTAGACCGAGCAGGCGTCGCATCCCAGTTTGACGCGAATCACCTGGGTCACCGCATTCAGGCGCGCCGGCATTTCGAGCACCGAGTCGGAGATGCGGTCCAGGGCGTAGTGCAGTTCGGCCAGCCGGGTCTGGTGGCGGGCCAGTGCGTGTTCAAGTTCCCGGGTGATGTCTGCCGGGTGGGTGGGTGCGGTCATGTTGGTTTTCCTTGTGCGGCCAGGGGCGCGGTCCCGAGCGGGCCGTCCGCGCCCGATACCCGGTTCATAACAAGGTCTGTGCCATCGGCGGGAGGGAGGCCGATAGAATCCGATAACCGATTGAACTAAAAGAGATAATTAGTTTGTGTGCGGGGGGTTCGGGGGCGGGGGAAGGCGGCACGGACGTCGGCATCCCCACCTTGTGGAAAGGGGTGCGACAAAAATGGCGCAATGACTTCAGCCGTCGGGCTGGCCGGTGAGCTGCTCCAGTGCCTGCTGAGCCGCGCTGCGCTCCGCCTCGCGCTTGCTGCGGGCGGTTCCCTGCGCCAGTTCCTGCTTTTTGAGCAGTACGGCCACCGTATACTCGCGGGCGTGGTCCGGGCCTTCGGTGTTCACCAGCCGATAGCTGGGCAGGCCCATTCCCTGGGCCTGGGTCCACTCCTGCAGGGCGGTTTTGTAGTCGCCGCGCGGGGCGCTGCGGTCCGACACGGTTTTCAGTTCGACGGCGAACAGCTTGCGAATGGTCCGGTCGGCGGCGTCCATGCCGCCATCCCGATAGAGCGCGCCGAACACGGCCTCCAGGGCATCGGACAGGATGGACGGCTTTTCCCGCCCCAGGGTTTCGTCCTCCCCGCGCCCAAGGATCAGGTGCTGGCCCAGGCCAATGCGCAGGGCCACCTGGGCCAGCGCGGTTTCACTTACCAGGGTGGCCTTGTAGCGCGTCAGTTCCCCCTCGGGGGCCTGGGGAAAGCGCTCGAACAGCTCGCAGGCGATTACCAGGTCGAGGACCGCGTCTCCGAGAAATTCAAGCCGCTCGTTGGACTCGGGGCAGTCGGCGCCGCGCTCGTTGGGGGCCGAGCGATGCACCAGCGAGGTGCGCAGGAGGGCGGGGGTGGCAAAGCAGTAGCCGAGCTTTTTTTGCAGGGCGTCCAGGTCCGGCTCGGCCACGCCCTCCCCGGTGCCGGGCTCAGCCACCATGACCGCCAAGCGCCTCGCGAACCTTGTCGGCCACCCGGTCGACCACATCGTCCATGGGCACCTCGGTGGTGCTGCCGTCTTTGCGCTCCTTGAGTTCCAGGCTGCCCTTTTCCACCCCCCGGTCGCCCACCAGCAGCGCCAGCGGGATTCCCAGCAACTCGAAATCGGTCAGCTTCACCCCGGCGCGTTCCGCGCGGTCGTCGAACAGCACTTCCACCCCCCGTTTCCGCAGTTCCACGTACAGGCGTTCGGCGGTGTCGCGCACCGCTTCCGATTTCATGTTCATGCCGATCAGCACCACGTGGGCCGGGGCAATGGCCATGGGCCAGAGGATGCCGTTGCCATCGTGGTTCTGCTCGATGGACGCGGCGGCGGTGCGGCCGATGCCAATGCCGTAACAGCCCATGACGAACGGCTGCTTCTTGCCCTGGGGATCGAGAAAGGTGGCCTGCATGGCCTCGCTGTATTTGGTGCCCAGCTTGAAGATGTGCCCCACTTCGATGCCGCGCTGGATGACCAGCTTCCCGGTGGCGCACCGGGGGCAGCCGTCTCCCGCCCGGGCGGTGTCCAGGTCGGCGGTTTCCCCCAGCGGGAAATCGCGCCCCGGGAGGACATGCGTGTGATGCCGGTCAGCCTGATTGGCGCCGGTGACCGCATCGGTCAGGTCGGCCACCGACCGGTCGGCCACCACGCGCACCCCCTTCAGGCCCACCGGCCCGGAAAAGCCCACTGCGCCCCCGGTGATGCGCTCGATGTCCGGGTTGGCGGCCAGCGTCAGACGCTCTCCGTCGGCCCCCAGGGTATTCACCAGCTTGACCTCGTTCACTTCCCGGTCGCCCCGGATCAGCACCGCGACAAAGCGGCCGTCCCCCTCGGTGCCGGTATCGAAGATCAGCGTCTTGATCAGCCGGTCGGGGCTGGTTTTCAGGAACTCCGCCACCTCCTCCACACTGTGCACGCCGGGGGTGTCCACGGTTTTCAGCGCGGGGGTTTCCCGCTCTTCCGGGGGGCTCACCCGGCTGGTGGCCTTTTCGCTGTTGGCGGCGTAGTCGCAGGTGGTGCACGACACCACATCGTCCTCGCCGGTGGCGGCCAGCACCATGAACTCGTGGGAAAAGCTGCCGCCGATCTGTCCCGAGTCGGCCTCCACCGCGCGGAAATCCAGCCCCATGCGCGCGAAAATGCGGTGGTAGGCTTCCTCCATGCGCCGGTAGGTGGCTTCCGCTCCGGCCTCGTCGGCATCGAAACTGTAGCCGTCCTTCATGATGAACTCGCGCCCGCGCATCAGGCCGAAGCGGGGGCGGATCTCGTCGCGGAACTTGGTCTGGATCTGGTACAGGTTGAGCGGGAGCTGTTTGTAGCTGCGCACCTCGCCGCGCACCAGGTCGGTGATGATCTCCTCGTGGGTGGGGCCGATGCAGAAATCCCGCCCGTGGCGGTCGGACATCCGCAACAATTCCTTGCCGTACACCCCCCAGCGGCCGCTTTCCTGCCACAGTTCGGCCGGTTGCACGGCGGGCATGCGCAACTCCTGGGCGCCGCCGCGGGTCATTTCCTCGCGGACAATCTGCTCCACCTTGCCGATCACCCGCCATCCCAGCGGCAGGTAGTTATACACACCGGCCGCCACCTTGCGGATCATGCCGGCGCGCACCATCAGTTTGTGGCTGACCACCTCGGCGTCGGCCGGATCGTCACGCAGGGTGGGGATAAAGGTTTCCGAGTAGCGCATCCCGCTCCCTTCCGTTGGGTTTGTGCCGCGAACCGTTGCGGCGAATCAGGTTTGTTGCTGGTTGGCGGAGATGACTTTGAGGGGCGAGTCCGCCTGGTTGCGGCGCTTTTCGGCCATCTGTTCGGCTTCGTTCACCAGCAGATCGACCAGTTCGGCCTCGCTCACCTTGCGGTCGAGACGCCCTTCCTTGAACAGGATGCCGTGGTCACGTCCGCCGGCAATGCCGATATCGGCCTCCTTGCCTTCGCCGATGCCGTTCACCACGCAGCCCAGAATGGCCACGTCGAGGGGCTCCCTGATGTGGGCCAGTCGCGATTCCACTTCGGAGGCGATCCTGACCACATCGATTTCCAGCCGCCCGCAGGTGGGGCAGGAGATCACGTTCACCCCGCGGGTGCGCAGGCCCAGGCTTTTTAAAATGCCGAAACCGACCTTCACCTCCTCCACCGGGTCGGCGGAAAGGGACACGCGCAGGGTGTCGCCGATTCCTTCCGCCAGCAGCACGCCCATGGCCACGGCGCTTTTGACCGAGCCGGTTTGCAGGGTGCCCGCCTCGGTCACCCCCAGATGCTGCGGGTAGTCGAAGCGCGCGGCGAACAGCCGGCAGGCATCGATCATCATGCCGGGGTGGGAGGCCTTGAGCGACACCTTGATGTCGAAAAAGTCCAGGTCTTCCAGAATGCGGATATGGGTGGCGGCGGACTCCACCATGGCCTCGGCGGTTGGATAGCCATACCGCTCCAGCAGTTCCCGCTCCAGCGACCCGGCGTTCACACCGATGCGGATGGGGATGCCGCGATCCTTGCAGGCGGCCACCACCTCCCGCACCTTGTGCGCGCCGCCGATGTTGCCCGGGTTGAGGCGCAGGCCGTCCACGCCGGACTCGATCGCCATCAGCGCCAGCTTGTGGTCGAAGTGAATGTCGGCGATCAGCGGGATCGGGCTGCGGGCGCGGATGGTGCCCAGGCATCCGGCGGCATCCGTATCCACCACCGCCACCCGCACCAGTTCGCAGCCGGCCTCCGCCAGACGATCGATTTCGGCCACGGTGCCGGGCACGTCTCGGGTGTCGGTGACGGTCATGGACTGGACGCTGACCGGGGCATCGCCGCCGATTTTCACGCCGCCCACGTCGATCTGCCGGGTCTTTTTGCGGGTAATCTGCATAGCGGTGCATTTTACACCAGCTATGGCGCCGCCGGTAGGATCGGGTGGGCACCGATTGCGCGGGCCACGGACCCGGGCGGGGCGGAAGCGGCGGACAAAATTCGGCAAAATCAATTATGCTGAAGGGATCGGGCGCGGGCTGGGGGCGGGTTTTTCTTTTTGGCGGGGGCTTTTGGCGCCCGCAACTGTTGCGGGGAGGGGAGGGATCATGGCACCGGTATCCACGGGCAGCCACATCATCACCATACGTGTAGGGTTTCGAAACCGGCCCGGTTTTCTGGGTGAGGTGATGGAAGCCATCGGCGATTCGGGCGCTACCGTGCTCGGCATGGATCTGGTGGCCGTCAAGGACGGCCACGTGACCCGCGACATCACCGTTGAAACCGAGGACGCGGCCCACGGCGACCGGGTCATGGAGCGATTGGGCTCCCTTGATTACCTGCGCGTGGTGCACGTTTCCGATCCCACCTTTCTGATGCATCTGGGGGGCAAGATCGAGGTCACCAACAAGACCCCCCTCAAAACCCGCGAAGATCTTTCCCGCGCCTACACTCCGGGGGTGGCACGCATCTGTGAGGCCATTCACAAGAACCCGGAGGAGGTGTATACCCTCACCATCAAGCGCAACACCGTGGCGGTGGTGACCGACGGTACCGCGGTGCTCGGGCTGGGGGATATCGGCCCCGCCGCCGCCCTGCCGGTGATGGAGGGCAAGGCCATGCTGTTCAAGGAATTCGCCGGGGTGGATGCGTTCCCCATTTGCCTGGACACCACGGACCCGGATGAAGTGGTGCGCGCCGTGGAGATGATCGCGCCGGTTTTCGGCGGCATCAACCTGGAGGACATCTCGGCGCCGCGCTGCTTCGAGATCGAACAGCGGCTGAAGGACCGGCTTGATATTCCGGTGTTTCACGACGACCAGCACGGCACCGCCGTGGTGGTGCTGGCGGCTCTGTACAATGCCCTGAAAATCGTGCCCAAGCCAATCAACGAGTTGAAGGTGGTGGTCAGCGGCATCGGCGCCGCCGGGGTGGCCTGCACCAAGATCATGATGCTGGCCGGAGTGGAGGATTTTATCGGCGTGGATCGCACCGGTATCATCTATCGGGGCCGCACGGAAGGCATGAACCCGCTCAAGGAGTGGTACGCGGAAAATACCAACCGGGATGGCCTCCGGGGCGGGCTGGGCGATGCGCTGGTCGGTGCGGACCTGTTTCTGGGTGTATCGTCCGCCGGATTGCTTGAGCCGTGGATGCTGGACCGGATGGCGTCGGACCCGATCGTATTCGCGTTGGCCAACCCGGTGCCGGAAATCATGCCCGAGCAGGCGATGGGCCGGGCCCGGATCATCGCCACCGGCCGCTCGGACTTTCCGAACCAGATCAACAACGTCCTTTGCTTTCCCGGGATTTTTCGCGGCGCTCTGGACTGCCGGGCGCGGGAGGTGAACGAGGCCATGAAACTGGCCGCTGCCCGGGCCATCGCCGATGTGATTCCGGAAGATGAGCTCAGCGAGGATTACATTATCCCCAGCACCTTCAACCGGCAGGTGGCTCCCGCCGTGGCCGAGGCCGTGGTGGAGGCCGCCCGGTTGACAGGGGTGGCGCGAAGGGACCATTAAGGTGTAGGGTGTTATCGATGTACGTGATTTGTTTGCGAAAAGTTGCTCATGTTTTGTCAGTGACGGCACTTGCCGTCACCCTGTCGGGCTGTACCTTGCTGCAACCGCGCCCCGCCGGCGATGCCGGGCAGGACACGGCCGCGCCGGTGCCGGCCACGGCGAACGCGGTGCAGCCGCCCCCGGTGCGGGTGGCGGCGGTGGATGGCGCCCGCAGCCTCGTGTCCAAAGGACGTCACCAGGACGCGGTGGCGGAACTGGAGCGTGCGTTGGCCAGAAAGTCCGGCGCGGAAGATGTGCTGTTGCTTGAACTGGGGATGGTGCTCGCCTCCCCCGAGGTGGCCGATTATCCGCGTGCCCGCGAAGTGCTGAATCAGCTGCTGAAAAAACACCCGCGCTCCACCCACCGCCATGCGGCCCACGCGCTGGCGGACCTGCTGGAAAAGCTGGACAAGCTCAATGCCGACAACGAGGCGCTGCGTCAGGATCTGAAGCAGATTCTCGACATCGACCTGGAGGCCGAGCGCCGCCGCCGCGGGGGCTGACCGCGGCCCGTTTCCAACTGGCGGTTCCGCTACGAAACGGTTACCCCCGGAGCGGCGGGGTGTGGGTTCTAGTCGTCTCCGGTGTCCGGCTCCGGCTTTTTGCGGGTGCGGGTAGTGGCCGGTTTTTCGCCCAGGGCGTCCTTTTTCGGCTTTGCCGGCGTCTTTCGCGTGGTCTTTCCGGATACCTTCTGAATCGAACTCATGGCCTTTTCGCAGGCGTCATGAAACTCGATCTTCAGGTCCTCGACCTCGTCATACAGGGCGCGGATGCGCTCCATGGTCGGATCGGGCATTTCCGTGTGATCCAGGGTCTGTTCGGGAAACGCGATTTCGGCCTTGTGGATGATTCGCCCCGGAATGCCCACCACCGTGCAGTTGTCCGGGACCGGCTTGAGCACCACGCTGTTCGCGCCAATCTTGACGTTGTTGCCAATGACGATGCCGCCCAGTACCTTGGCTCCGGCGCCCACCACCACGTGATCGCCCAGCGTCGGGTGGCGCTTGCCCCGCTCCTTGCCGGTGCCGCCCAGGGTCACCCCCTGATACAGGGTCACGTGATGGCCCAGTTCGGCGGTTTCGCCGATTACCACCCCCATGCCGTGGTCGATGAAGAAGGCCGGGCCGATGGTGGCTCCGGGATGGATTTCGATCCCGGTCAGCAGCCGGGCCGCCTGGCTGAGCAGGCGCGGCAGAACGGGTAGCCCAATGTTTTTCAGGGCGTGGGCGATGCGGTGCGACAGGATCGCGTGCCAGCCGCTGTAGAGCAGCATTACTTCCACGCGGCTGACCGCCGCCGGGTCGCGTTCGAAGATGGCGGCAAAATCGGCTTGCAGGGTTTTCAGCAGGCTTCCCATCCGGGTGTTCCGTTTCTCATGCGCCGGTCACGAGGCGCGACCGGTGGTGGCGTTACTTTTCCGTCAGCAGGCAAACCGCCTGCACCGCGATGCCCTCACCGCGCCCCAGGGTGCCCAGCCGCTCGTGGGTGGTGGCCTTGACGTTCACCTGCTCGGGCGCACAACCGAGGGTCTGCGCGAGGTTATTCTGCATGGCCGCGACGTGGGGCGCCATTTTCGGTGCCTGGGCGATGATGACCGCGTCCACATTGCCGATGCGGTAACCCGCCTGCTGCATGTGGTCGGCTACCCGTGCCAGCAAGCCGATGCTGTCCGCCCCCGCCCAGGCGGGATCCGTATCCGGGAAGTGGCGGCCGATGTCGCCCAGCCCGAGGGCCCCGAGTACCGCGTCGGCCACGGCGTGGGCCAGGGCGTCGGCGTCCGAATGGCCGGCCAGCCCCTGGGGGTGCGGGATGTCCACCCCGCCCAGAATCAGACTGCGACCGCCGGCGAACGGGTGAATGTCGTATCCGATGCCGATTCTCACTGCCCCTCCGCTGTTCCTGCCGCCTGCAGCCAGGCCCGCGCGGTGATCAGGTCGCGGGGGGTGGTTACCTTGAGGGATTCGGTGGTTCCTTCGATCATTTCAACCGGGTGTCCAGCCCACTCCACCAGCTGCGCGTCGTCGGTGGCGGCGGTATCCGGGGCGGTGTTCCGGTACACATCGGCGATCATCTTAGCGGGAAACACCTGGGGGGTGAAAGCCTGCCACAATTGTGCGCGTTCCGGGGTGCCGGTCACTGCGTTCCCGTTTACCTGCTTGATGGTGTCCGCCGCCGGGCGTCCCACCACCACGCCCACTCCCTGATCTGCGCGGCGGATGGCGGCTTCCAGCACGGCCGGGTCCGGAAACGGGCGGGCCGCATCGTGCACCGCGATGACCCGCGCCGATTCCGGAACCTGGCGGATGCCGTTGCGCACCGAAACCAGCCGGGTGGCGCCCCCGGCGACCGGCCCGATGACGCCCTGGATCCGGTATGTTGCAAGGATTTCCCGGGTGCGTTCCAGTTCACTCGCGGGAGCCACCAGGATCACGTGTCGAACCAGGGGGCAGCGCATCAGTGCGCGCACGGTATGGATCAGGATCGGTACCCCGTCGATTTCAAGAAACTGCTTGGGAATGCCGCTGCCCATCCGGGTACCCTGGCCCCCGGCTGGAACCACCACGCAGCATTCCGGAGTGTGGTCGCGAGTACGTGCGTAAAGATTGGGCATTGACTGGCGGGTTCTCCCGGTTGAAGGCAGAGGGCGTGCCGCGACGATCGCCCATAGGATACCGGATTGAGGCCGGTTTGTGGACTCGCGGGGCGTGCGCTTCAACGGCCGCCATTCCGCCGATTTTGGCTTGACAATGTTCGGCGTCAACCCCTAACGTACTGGGCACAGGGTTTCATTGAGGCGCGCCTTTTTTAGTTGGGGGAAGGCGTGGCGGTCATACGATTTCCGGCGCCAGAATTTTCCGGCGGTGGAGCAGCGTTTCTTCAGGGGAGACGTAATGGACAGGGCGAAACAACTGGAGGTTCTCGGGCTTCATGGGTTGGGGGAGGTCCACTGGAACCTTTCGCCCGCAGCCCTTTATGAAGAGGCCGTCCGTCGCGGTGAAGGCCAGGTGGCCGCCAACGGCCCCCTGGTGGTGCGTACCGGCACCTTCACCGGCCGCGCCGCCAACGACAAGTACATCGTCGATGAGCCCTCCAGCCGCGATCACGTGGATTGGGGTGAGGTGAACAAACCGGTGTCCGAGGAGGTGTTTGACCGCCTGCTGGACAAGGTGTGTGCCTACTACCAGGATCGCGAGGCGTTTGTTCAGGACCTGTACGCGGGGCAGGATGAGCGTTTCCGGATGCCCATCCGGGTGATCAACCAGACCGCCTGGCACAACCTGTTTGCTAACAACCTGTTTGTACGCACCACGGCCGAGGAGCAGGCGGGCCACGAACCGCAATTCACGGTGCTGCATGCCCCCGGCTTCGAGGCGGATCCGAAGGAGGACGGCACCCGGTCCGGCACCTTCGTCATGCTGCATCTGGGGCGCCGCCTGGTGTTGATCGGCGGTACCCATTACGCGGGCGAGATCAAAAAATCGATTTTTTCCTCCCTCAATTATCTGCTGCCGCTGCAGGGTGTGATGTCCATGCACTGCTCGGCCAATATTGGCGGCAATGGGGATACCGCGCTGTTCTTCGGCCTTTCCGGCACCGGCAAGACCACCCTGTCGGCGGATCCGGAGCGCGGCCTGATCGGTGACGATGAGCACGGTTGGTCTGATACCGGTGTGTTCAACTACGAGGGTGGCTGCTATGCGAAGGTGATCAACCTCTCGCCCAAGGCGGAACCCGAGATTTATGCCTGCACCCGCCGTTTCGGCACCGTGCTCGAAAATGTCGTCATGGACGACGGCTCCCGGGAACTGGACCTGGACGCGGCGCACATCACGGAAAACACCCGCGCCGCCTATCCGATCCACTTCATCCCCAATCAGGTTCCTTCCGGGCGGGGTGGCCATCCGAAGAACGTCATTTTTCTGACCTGCGATGCCTTCGGGGTGATGCCTCCGATCTCCAGGCTGACCCCGGAGCAGGCCATGTACCACTTCCTGTCCGGTTACACGGCCAAGGTGGCGGGCACCGAGGCGGGTGTGAAGGAGCCGCGGGCCACCTTCTCCACCTGTTTCGGAGCGCCGTTCATGCCGTTGCATCCGGGGGTGTATGCGAAGCTGCTGGGCGAGAAAATCGAGCGCCACGGGGCCGACTGCTGGCTGGTCAACACCGGCTGGACCGGGGGCGGCTATGGCGTTGGCAACCGTATTTCCATCGGCTATACCCGTGCCATTGTGCACGCCGCGCTGGACGGCAAGTTGAAGAATGTCGCGTTGGAAGCAGATCCGATTTTTGGCTTGGCCATCCCCCAGTCGGTGGCTGGCGTGCCGGCCGATGTGCTGCATCCGCGCAATACCTGGACCGATCCGTCGGCCTACGATGCCAAGGCCAAGGAACTGGCGAAGCTGTTCCACGACAATTTTGCCCAGTACGCCGATGGTGTAACCGACGAAATCCGGGGCGCGGGCCCGCTGGTCGGCTGACCCGGAGCGGTGGCGGAGGAAATCGGGACGCGGCGTTACTGGCTGATGAAGTCGGAGCCCAACGTCTTTTCCATCGACGATCTGGCGGCCTGCCCGGACGGGATCGACCACTGGGATGGGGTGCGGAACTACCAGGCGCGTAATTTCATGCGCGATGAGATGAAACCCGGTGACGGCGTGCTGTTTTACCACAGCAACGCCACCCCTCCCGGTATCGCCGGGGTGGCGGAAATTGCCGGTGCGGCGTATCCGGACCATACGGCCTTTGATCCCCACGGCAAGTATTACGATCCCAAATCGGACCCGGGAAATCCGCGCTGGTTCATGGTGGACGTGCGCTTCGTGCGCCGCTTTCCCCGCCTGATTCCGCTGGATGAACTGAAAACCGTGCCCGGCCTGGAAGGGATGAAGGTGATCCAGAAGGGGCAGCGACTTTCCGTGCAACCGGTATCCGACCAGGAGTGGGACATCGTTCTCGGTCTGGCCGGAGGGTAGCGGCATGAACGGCTCTCCGGGCGGTTCCCCATCCGGGCTCGGCACGAGGAGAGCGCCCGCCTGGCGGCTGCTGCGGCTGCGGTCCATCGCCATGGCGCGCCGATTAAAGGCGCACGCATTGCCGCTGCTGGTGCTGATGCCGTTGATTGGCGGCACCATGCTGGTGCTGTTGGCGCGGATCAGTGCCGACCTGAAGGGAATCCTGGATGGTACCGAAGCGGCGGCGTGGGGATGCGCTGTGCTGTTGGCGTTGGCGGCCGTGCGCCGTGGGGTGGGGCCGCGGGTACGGGTCGATCTGGTCGGTTTGCAGCCGTTGGGAGGCACCGCCCGGCGTCTGGATGGCTATTTTTCCGCGATGGGGCGACTGGCCCCGGTTGTGCTGGTGGCGGCGGTGGTCGTGGGGGTTACGGAGGGCACCCTGATGCGGTGGTCGGGGGTCCTTGCCCTGGCACTTTTTTTCCCGCTCCTTGGGCGCATTGTGCCCGTGGGCATGGTGGACGTCCATCCTCTTCGGCGCGGTCGCGTGGGCCGGGTGACGGCGGGGGTGGTGTTGCTGACGCCCGGAAGGGTGCGGTCGCATGTTCGCCGGGATTTCACCCTGCTGGTGCGCGGCGGGGTGCCGGGGGCGGGCGTGGCGCTGGCCGGATGTGCACTTTCGTTGCTGGCGGTGGCCGCCTGCACGGGAATTGTCGGGGAGGTTCCCCGCCCCCGGGCGGCGCTGTTGTGCGGCGCGATCGGTGCGTGGGCCGCTGCGGCTGCCGTCTTTCCCCTGACCTGTGACCGGTGGCCGCGTTGCTGGGTGGAGGCGGATGCCGGGGTGTTGGCGCGGGACTTCTGGAGCGCCCGGGTAGCCCTTGGTGCGCTGCTGGGAGCCGGAGCCGGGCTGGCTGCGGCACTGATCTGGCTGCCGGTTTCGCCGTCCGCCGCGTGGCATTTTCCGTTGGGAGGGCTCGCCGCGGGGGCGATCACGGGGGCGGCGGTCATGGAGGGGGATGGACGGCCCCTGCTGGCTTCGATGGTTGCGTTGTTGTCGGTGATTCTGGTGACGGCATTGGGTACCCTCCATGTGGCGGGATTGCTGGCTGTTTTGCCTGTCCTCAGGTATCTTGAAGGATTGGCGGTGCCGCGGGTGGCCGAAAGGTTCGAAGCGGTAGCGCCTGGAAGCTGACGTAATCCTTGGAATGGGGCGGATCGACCGCCTGGAACCGGGGAGACACGTGGGTTACAAACAAATGAGAGGGAATTTCGGTGCAGCAGAAGATTGAGGTACGCCCTGCGCTGCCGGAGCGGATCGCCCGGCTCGAAGAGCTGTCACGCAACCTGTGGTTTTCGTGGAATGCGGATGCCCGGTCGCTGTTTTTTCGGCTGGATCGCTCCCTGTGGCGGCGGGTGGGGCACAACCCGATCGTGTTCCTGCGCGCAATCAGTCAGAAGAAACTGAATGCGGCCGCAAAAGATCGCACCTATCTGGAGCACTACAACCGGGTGATGGCCGGGTTCGATGTGTACAAGTCGGATCAGCACACCTGGTATGCGGAGGAATGCGGCGAGGAATCGCGGGGGACCATCGCCTATTTTTCCGCTGAGTTCGGTATTCACGAGAGCCTGCCGATTTTCTCCGGGGGGCTTGGGGTGCTGGCCGGGGACCACCTTAAAAGCGCGTCGGACATGGGTTTGCCGCTGGTTGCCGTCGGTCTGCTGTATCGCAAGGGCTACTTCATCCAGCACATCGATTCCATGGGCCGACAGCACGACCTGTATGAAGACCACGATTTCGGCGAAATGCCGGTGCGCGAGGTGCCCAATGGGGATGGGCATCCGCTGGTGGTGCCGGTGGAAATGGCCGATCGCACGGTGCATGTGAAGGTGTGGGAGGCCAGCATTGGCCGAAACCCGCTCTACCTGCTGGACACCGACATTCCTCAAAACAGCTTTTCCGACCGTCTGATCACCCATCAGCTGTATGGCGGTGACATGGAAATGCGCATCTGTCAGGAGATTGTCCTCGGTATGGGCGGGGTGCGCGCGCTGGAAGCCATGGGTGTGCGCCCTTCCGTGTGGCACATGAACGAAGGGCACTCCGTGTTCCTCGGGTTGGAGCGCATCCGCACCCTGGTGCAGAAGGACGGCCTGAGCTTTTATGAAGCGCTGGAGGTGGTGCGTCCGACAACGGTATTCACCACCCATACGCCGGTGGCTGCCGGACACGATGCCTTTCCGCTGGACCTGAAGGACAAGTATTTCAAGTCGTACTGGGAATCCATGGGGCTGTCCCGCACCCAGTTCATGGCGTTGGGGCTGGAATCGGTTCCGCAGGGGCATGAGGTGTTTTCACTGACGGTGTTGGCGCTGAATATTTCGGGCTGGTGCAATGGGGTCAGCCGGTTGCACGGCCAGGTGTCGAGCCAGATGTGGGAAAATATGTGGCCCGGCACCCCGCCGGAGGAAAATCCACTTACCTATGTGACCAACGGCGTGCACACGCTCAGCTGGCTGGCTCCGGAAATGATCGACCTGTTCGATCAGCAACTGGGAGAGGAGTGGCGGGCCAACATCACCGACGAGGCGTTCTGGAACCGTGTGGACGAGATTCCGGATAACTTGCTGTGGGGAGTGCACCAGTCGCTGAAGCGGCGCATGATCGGCCGGATTCGGGAGCGCATCGAAGCCCAGTTGGTACGCAACGGCGAGGGCGCGGCGGAATTGCACGACCTGGAAAACCTGCTCGACCCGGATACCCTGACCATCGGTTTTGCGCGCCGGTTTGCCACGTACAAACGGGCCACTCTGCTGTTCAACGACATGGAGCGCCTCACCAGCATTCTTTCCGATGTTGATCGTCCGGTGCAGTTTGTATTTGCCGGAAAGGCGCATCCGGCGGATATCCCGGGGCAAAAATTTCTGCAGGAAATCCATCAGATTTCCAAGCGCTGGCCGTTCAAGGGGCGGGTGATTCTGGTGGAGGGGTACGACATTGCCATTGCCCGTTACCTGGTGTCCGGCGTTGACGTGTGGCTGAACACACCGCGCCGTCCGTTTGAAGCCAGTGGCACCAGCGGCATGAAGGCCGCCATGAACGGCGCCATTAATTTCAGCGTGCTGGATGGCTGGTGGTGCGAGGCCGCCAAGGACGGCGTGAACGGATGGTCGATCGGCAATGAGCGCGACTCGGAAGATGAGGAGTTGCAGGCGGAACAGGATGCGCGCAACCTTTATCAGCAGCTTGAGGAGCAGATTATTCCCCTCTACTACCAGCGCAACAGCAATGGTGTCCCCGAGGGGTGGATCCAGGTGGCCAAGGCATCCATGAAGACCGTTCCTCCGGTATTCAATACCAACCGCATGGTCGGTGAATATGCCCGCCGGTTTTATTTCCCCGCAGTTACCAAGGGGCGCTTCCAGGAACGGGACGGGTATACCGTGGCCCGGGAGTTGGCCGGGTGGAAGCACTTTGTGCGCACCCACTGGCACGAGGTTGCGGTGCGCTGGGAATCGGCGCCGGAAGGTGACGCCCCCGGCGTGGTCCGGTTTGGAGAGGAGATCGAGGTGCGGGCTCAGGTGCGCCTGGGAAACATTCCGGCTTCGGACGTGGTTGTCGAGGCGTGTGTGAAGGACACCTGGCATGAAGCGGACGAGGCCGAGGATTTCTACATTCCGTTGCAGCCTTCCGGGCTCGAAGCGGAGGACGGCTGGTTGGGTTTTTCAGGCGCGTTCGTCCCGCCGGACTCCGGACGGTATACTATGACCGTTCGTGTGACCCCGGTTCACCCGGAACTGGTGCAGGCCCGCGAATTGGGTCTGGTGTGCTGGCTGTCCGACGGCCATGGGGGACAGGGGACCCACTCCAAAAAATCCGGTCGCAGAAAATCGACCGTTTAAGACACAAACAGGGAACCGATGAAAGAACGCCGCAAGCACAGGCGCGAAAGCCTTGCCCCATACACCGAGATATTTCCCGCCGATGGCGGCGAACCATTGGAGGGGTATCCCACGGATATGAGCCAGGGGGGGCTGGCACTGGAAGCAGATCACGAGATGCGCGTGGGAAGCGAGGTCACCGTGGCGGTGCATTTTGATCCGGTGGTGGCGGACGAAAACGCGTCGGAGGACGACGATTCTCCAGTGGAGTTTATCCAGGCGGTGGTCAAGCGGGTGGCCCCCATGGGCAATCGGCACAAGATCAGTGTCGAGTTCAAGGATTTGAGCGAGGAGGTGCACCCAATTCTGGTGGGGGTGCTCAGCTTTATCGACTCGTAGCTTCCGGATCCCCGGAACACAAAAAAGGCCGCCCGTGCTGATGGTATGCACGGGCGGCCTTTTTTGTGTTCCGGGTCAACCCCCCGGGCGTTAGCGCGTCAGTAGAACGCCTTGGCCCATGGGGTGTTTCCGTTGACGATCTCGACCTCGACACCCTTGTCGCCGGTGGTCATCACCGAGTACAGGCGGGCCAGTTCCTCGCAGCGGGCCACCAGCGCCTGTTTGTCCTTGTACTCCCGCCAGTGGAAGCGCACCTGGATGCCCGTTTGACGGGGTACTTCCAGCCACTGGATGGTGGAATCCAGGGAGCGTGCATGGGCAATGAATGCCTCGCGCATGTCTTCATAGCGTGGTTTTTTGTTTGGCTTGCCTTCCGGAATCCGTAGTCCCTGCAAGGATACATACGCCTTTTGCGAAGACCAGGCGAGTTGCGCCCACCCTTCCTTGACGGCCTTCACCGGAACCCGGTCACCCTTGTTGAGCTGAATCAGCACGGTGGCGTCCGTGGAGCCTTTGTCCCGCACGTTCAACTTGTCCACCACCACTTCCGCATAGGTGGGCGGGTCCGGATTTTCGGTCACAAATTGCTGCGCCGGTGCCGTTTCCGGCAGCGCCAGCAGTCCGATCACGGCGAGCATTCCCCACAATTTAATCTGTCTGACGAGCATTCGGGCCTCACTCCACAACAGGTTCCGACGCTGCGGACCGGAAAACCTACACAGGTCCGGCCGCCCACAATCTGATACAGGAACATGCATGCTAAAAAAAATGGGCGCATACGTCAAGGGGGAACGGCTGCGCATTTGCGCAGGCCGTTCCCCCTTTGCAAGGAAGACCGGGAGGATGGCTTGTTCCGCCGGGGTTACACCTCGGCCAGGGCGGGCTCCTCCTTGAAGGCGATGTTGCCTTTCTTGTCCACGTATACCCGCACTTTTTCGGCGGTGCCGAAGGTGCCCTTGATGATCTCGTCCGACAGGGGGGCTTCGATGTATTTCTGAATGGTGCGGCGCATGGGGCGTGCACCATACGCCGGGTCGAAGCCCTTTTCGGTGATCCAGTCCCGGATCGTGTCGTCGAACACGAGATCCAGGCCCTGCTCCTTGACCCGGAGGTTGAGGCGCCCGAGCTGGATATCCACGATCTGGATCAGGTGCTCCTTCTCCAGCGGGTGGAAGGTGACGATTTCGTCGATGCGGTTGAGGAATTCCGGATTGAAGGTCCGCTTCAGGGCGCCGGACACATCCTCCTGGATGCGCTTGAACACATCTTCAGAACTCTCCCGCTTGAAGCCCACATGGGTGTCGCCCTCGATCTGACGGGCACCCACGTTGGAGGTCATGATGATGATGGTGTTGCGGAAGTCGACCTTACGGCCCAGTCCATCCGTAAGCTGGCCGTCGTCAAGCACCTGCAACAACATGTTGAACATGTCCGGGTGAGCCTTTTCGATCTCGTCGAACAGGATGACCGAATAGGGGCGTCGGCGCACTTTTTCGGTCAACTGGCCGCCCTCTTCGTATCCCACATAGCCGGGAGGGGCGCCGGTCAGGCGGCTGCCCGAAAAGCGCTCCATATACTCCGACATGTCGATGCGCACCAGCGAATCCTCGTCGTCGAACAGGAACTCGGCAAGGCCGCGGGCCAGCTCGGTTTTGCCGACGCCAGTGGGTCCCAGGAAGATAAAGGTTCCAATCGGCTTGTTGGCGTCCTTGAGGCCGGCGCGGGAACGCCGGATGGCCTGGCTGACGGCTTGAATGGCCTCCTCCTGACCAACAATGCGCTTGTGCAGCTCTTCGGCCATGCGGATGAGTTTCTGGGTCTCCGCCTCCTCCATCTTGTACAGCGGGATGCCGGTCATCTTGGAGATCACATAGGCGACCTCGTCCTTTCCGATGACGGGCTTTTTTTCTTCCTGCTGTTGCTTCCAGGAGGCCTTCTCGTCGTCCAGCAGCTTCTTGAGGCGCTCTTCTTCCTCCCGGAAGCGGACCGCCTGCTCGAAATTCTGCAGGGTGATGGCCATCTCCTTTTCCTTGGAAACCCGGGCCAGTTCACTCTTGATGGACTTGAGGGACTCGGGCAGGGAGTAGTACTCCAGTTTGGCCCGCGATCCCGCCTCGTCGATGACGTCGATGGCCTTGTCCGGCAGGAAACGGTCGGTAATGTACCGGGCCGACAGGCGCACCGCCTCGGAGATGGCGTCGTCGGAAATTTCCACCCGGTGGTGTTCCTCGTACCGCTCCCGCAGGGAACTGAGGATGGAGATGGTGTCCTCCACCGAAGGCGGGGCCACGTGGATGGTCTGGAAACGGCGCTTCAGTGCGCCGTCCTTTTCAATGTGCTTGTGATACTCGTCCAGGGTGGTGGCGCCGATGCACTGGATTTCGCCACGGGACAGGGCCGGCTTGAGCATGTTGGAGGCGTCGATGGACCCCTCGGCGGCTCCGGCGCCCACCAGCGTGTGCAACTCGTCGATGAAAATGATGATGTTCCCGGCCTGGGAAATCTCCTTCATGATCACCTTGAGGCGCTCCTCGAACTGCCCACGGTATTTGGTGCCGGCCACCAGGGAGCCCAGGTCCAGGGCAATCACCCGCCGGTTGAGCAGGTTATCCGGAACCTCGCTACCGACGATGCGCTGGGCCAGGCCCTCGACGATGGCGGTTTTGCCCACGCCGGACTCGCCCACCAGAACCGGGTTGTTTTTCGAGCGCCGGGAGAGGATTTGCAGCAGGCGTTCCACTTCGTCCTCGCGGCCGATCACTGGGTCAAGGGAGCCCTCGCTGGCCATCTGGGTCAGGTCGCGCCCGAACTCGTCCAGTGCCGGGGTGTTGCTCTTTTTCTCTTTTTCGCGGTTGGCGGCCTTGCGCAAAAAACTTACGGTCAACTGGCGGGCGGTAAGGAGGTTGGCGCCCAGGCTGCGCAGAATCTTGCCGCCGATGCCCTCCTCCTCCCGCAGAACACCCAGCAGCAGATGCTCGCTGCCGATGTAGTTGTGGCCCAGCAGACGCGCTTCTTCAATGGCGTACTCGATGACCTTTTTCACCCGCGGGGTGAACGGGATCTCACCGAAGGTGACGCTCTGACCGCCGGAGGGCAGGTTGCGCTCCACTTCAAGCTTTATGTGATCCGCCGACAGGCCCATCTTCTTGAGGATGGCCAGCGCGATACCGTCGCTTTCCCGCAGAAACGCGAGCACCAGGTGTTCGGTGCCCAGATAATCGTTATGGTGTTTTTCCGATTCCTCGCGGGCGAGAATGATGATCTTGCGCCCCCGGTCGGTAAACCGTTCGAACATTTGACCTCCGTCCGCCAGCCGTGGCTGGCTTGTTGCGTGGCCGTGTTTTCCAGCCGGAAAAATACGACGTGTGAAAGGGCGGCGGGTGCCGCGCCGTGACGGTGGTGCTCCTTAAGGCGGAGACAACACACCGCCACTTCCAAGAATATGGGCAGACCGAAAAACCTGTCAAGGTTGATGTGGGGTGCCAAAACCCCCTCATCCGTGGGAAATACGCTCCTGAATGTGTTTTTCGGGGCGGGTTCAGCCCGGGGCAGGGGAGGACTCCGGAAGGGCGTCCAGAGCCCCCAGGGCGGTCACGCAACGGCCGGAGGGGTCGAATGCCAGGCGGGCCATGCGCAGCACCTGGGCAGAATCCACCTGATTGATGCCGTTCAACAGGATTTCGATCGGCTGCGGTGCTCCCCACAGGAACTGATCCTGCGCCAGCCGGCTCATGCGGTTGAAGGTGCTTTCCATGCCCAGCATCAGAGACCCTTTCAGGTGACCGCGGGTCCGTTCCAGTTCAGGTTCCGGCACTGGTTCCGTGCAGACCCGGTCCAGTTCTGTGTCGATCAGTCCGAGCACCTGGGGGGCCGATTCCGGGCTGCATCCGGCGTAGACGGTGACCTCACCGCAATCCCGGTACGAGGTGTGACCGGAATAGACACTGTATGCCAATCCCCGCTGCTCGCGGATTTCCTGGAACAGGCGTGAGCTGCTGCCGCCGCCCAGCAGGTCGTTGAGGATGTACATGGCGAAGCGGTCTTCGTGCCCGGCGGCCAGGCCCTGGCCGCCGACGCACAGGTGAACCTGCTCGAGGGCGCGGTGATGCACGTGACTGCCCGCCGGCCCACGCACGGGGAGCGGGGTTTCAGGCACCGGCACCTCCGGGCGGGAAATCTGGCCGATGGTGGTGTTCGCCAGCCGGTAAAGGGCCTCGGGGTCCAGATTTCCGGCGGCGCTGACCACGATATTGGCCGACGTGTAGCGGCGGGCGAGATAGGCCTGGATGGCGGCGCCGTCCATGGCGTTCACGGATGCTTCGGTGCCGAGAATCGTGCGCCCCAGGGGACTGGTGGGGTTCCACATGTTGCCGGCGTGCAGGTCGTGAACCCACTCCTCCGGGTCGTCCTCCACCATGCGGATCTCCTCGATCACCACCTGCCGTTCCCGGGCCAGTTCCTCTTCCGGGAAGGTGGAGCGGGTGAACACGTCGAACAGGAGGTCGGCGGCGGCATGCATGCCGTCGGACAGGAAGCGCACGTAGAAGGCGGTCTGCTCCCTGCCGGTAAAGGCGTTCAGGTCCCCCCCCAGGGCGTCTATCTGCTCGGCGATGTCGCGCGCGGTGCGGGTGTCGGTTCCCTTGAAGAAGGTATGTTCAAGAAAGTGGGAAATGCCGTGTTCGTGCGGATACTCGTCGCGCGTTCCGGTATCCACCCAGATGCCCAGCGAAGCCGACCGCAACTGCGGGATTGGCTCGGTGATCAGCGGGATGCCGTTGTCCAGCAGGCGGGTATGGATCGGGTCGGTCATGGTCTTAAAAAAAGGGGGGCCCGGACGGACTGCGTCCGGGCCCCGTTTTTCGCTCGTTCCCTTTCCCGAGGGGAAAGGGGCGACGGGTGGCGTCCCCGAAGGGGGAAGCCCTAACCGGCTGCCTGCGCCTCGCGGTCGGCGTCGGCCTCGCGCTTGGAAAGGCGTACCTTGCCCTGGCGGTCCACCTCCAGCACCTTCACGAAGATGCGGTCGCCCTCCTTGACCACGTCGGAGACCTGAGCCACCCGGTAATCGGCCAGCTGCGAGATGTGCACCAGGCCGTCCTTGCCGGGCAGGAACTCCACGAAGGCGCCGAAGTCCATGAGCTTGCGAACCGTGCCCTCGTAGATGGTGCCGATCTCGGGCTCCGAAACGATGGCCTTGATCATGTTGATCGCCTTTTCGGCGGCGGTGCCGTCGGTGGCGGCCACATGGATGGTTCCGTCGTCTTCGATGTCGATCTTGACGCCGCACTCCTCCACGATGCCCCGCACCACCTTGCCGCCGGCGCCGATCACTTCCCGCACCTTGTCGGAAGGCACCTTCACGGTGGTAATGCGCGGTGCGTGAGCGGACATTTCCGTGCGCGGGCTGGACAGGGCTTCGGCCATCTTGCCGAGGATGTGCAGCCGTCCCTGACGGGCCTGCTCCAGCGCCTCGGCCATCAGTTCGGCGGTGATGCCGGTGATCTTGATGTCCATCTGCAGGGCGGTGATGCCCTGATCAGTGCCGCACACCTTGAAGTCCATGTCGCCCAGGTGGTCTTCCACCCCGAGGATGTCGGACAGGATGGCGGTGCGATCCCCTTCCTTGATCAGCCCCATGGCGATGCCCGCCACCGGCCGCTTGATCGGGACGCCGGCGTCCATCAGAGACAGCGCGCCGCCGCAGACCGAGGCCATGGAAGACGAACCGTTTGACTCCAGAATGTCGGAGACGATGCGGATGGTGTACGGGAAGTCGGCGTGATCCGGGATGACCGGTTCCAGGGCGCGCTGGGCGAGTGCGCCGTGACCCTTTTCGCGACGGCCCGGCGGGCGGCCCGCGCGAGCCTCACCCACCGAGAACGGCGGGAAGTTGTAGTGCAGCAGGAAGTTGCGGAAGGTGTTGCCTTCCAGGTTGTCCATGCGCTGATTGTCTTCCTTGGTGCCCAGGGTGGTGGTGACCAGCGCCTGGGTTTCACCGCGGGTGAACAGGGTGGAGCCGTGGGAACGGGGCAGCAGCCCCACGTCGATCAGGATCGGGCGCACGGTCTTGGTGTCGCGGCCATCGGCGCGCACGCCTTTGTCCAGCACCAGATTGCGCATGACGCTGGCTTCCAGGCCGTGAATCGCCTCCTTGGCCTCGTCGATGGCCTCTTCCTCTTCCAGGCCGAGGGCTTCCAGGGTTTCCTGGGCCACGGCCTTGACGGCGGCGTAGCGCTCCATTTTTTCGGCCACCTGCACGGCGGCGGTCATCTTGTCTTTGGCCAGGGTGGCGACCCGGGCTTCGATTTCCGAGCTGTCCTGGGCGCCCGGAAGCTCGCGGGTAGGCACTCCCGCCTGCGCCACCAGTTCGGACTGCATGGCCACGTTTTGCTTGATCTGGTCGTGGGCGAAGTCCAGCGCCGCCAGCATCTCGGCCTCCGGCACCTCCTTGGCGCCGCCTTCCACCATCATGATGGCCTCGGCGGTGCCCGCCACCAGCATGTCGATATCGCTGTCCTGCAACTGGGCGATGGTGGGGTTGGCCACCAGCTTGCCGTCGATCCGGCCCACGCGCACGCCACCCACCGGGCCGGCGAAAGGGATGTCGGAAATGGACAGGGCCGCGGAAGAAGCGATCAGGGCCAGCACGTCGGCACGTCCCGAGTCGTCCGCCGAGATGGTGTTGATGGTCACGATGGTCTCGTGCCAGTACCCCTTGGGGAACAGCGGCCGGATGGGCCGGTCAATCAGGCGGCAGGTGAGGGTCTCACGCTCGGTGGGAGGCCCTTCGCGCTTGAAGAAGCCGCCCGGAATCTTGCCGGCGGCGTAGAACTTCTCGCGGTAATCCACCATCAGGGGGAAAAAATCGGTGCCCGGCTTGGGGGCATAGTCGGACACGACGGTGGCCAGCACCATCACGTCGCCCCAGGTGGCCAGCACAGACCCGTGGGCCTGCTTGGCCATGCGGCCGGTCTCCAGGGTCAGTGTCTCGCTCCCGTAGGGGGCCGAAACGGTTTTTACATCAAATTTCATCTATCTCTCTCCATCAGGCCGTGGGTGCGCGCCGACCAAAGATGACCACAGGAAAGGGGTGCGCGGATGGCACGCCTGTCGTGTGTCCACCTTGTGGTCGGGCGCCGTGGGGTGGTTGCCCCTCCCGGAAAACAAATTTCCGGGAGGGAGGGGATTAGCGGCGGATGCCCAGTTCGCCGATCAGCTTGCGGTAGCCCGCATCATCCTTGCTCTTCACGTAATCGAGCAACTTGCGACGGCGGGCAACCATCTTCAGCAGCCCGCGACGCGAGTGGTGGTCCTTCTTGTGCGAGCGGAAGTGCTCGGTCAGATGGGCGATCCGCTTGGAAAGGATTGCCACCTGCACCTCCGGCGAGCCGGTGTCGGTCTCGTGGTTGCGGTAGGTGCCGATGAGTTCGGTCTTGTGTTCCTTGGTGATGGACATGCAGTCGATTCCTCTAATCTCAGTTCGATTGACCAGGTAGTTTGATAATACGACGGATCCGTACCGGATGCACCGGGTCGCTTTGGGTTTCCGCCAGCGCGAAAAACCCTCGCTGTTCCCCGTAAACACGACACAGGGTGGCGGGTGCGATGGTTCCGGCGGGCCGTCCGCCTTGTCCGTCGGTAAAACGGACTTCCGAAACATGGGGAGCAATCCCCTGGACCATGCGACCGGCGGTGAACTCGCTCACCTGCACCACCGGCTGGTCGGTCAGCAGGTGATCCTCAGTGTGCAGTATATCCGCAAGCCGCTCTTCATCGACCGCCTGCGCCAGGTCTTCCAGGGTGATCGCATCTTCGATGCGAATCGGCCCGGACGCCAGGCGGTTCAAAGCGGTCATGTGGGCACCCACGCCCAGGGTTTCTCCGATATCGGAGGCCACTGTGCGCACATAGGTGCCCTTGGTGCAGTGCATGGTGAAGGTGACATCGGGAAGCGCCACCTGCACGTCGCAAATTTCAAAAATCGTGATCGGGCGCGCCTTGCGCTCTACGGTCTCGCCACGGCGCGCCTTTTTGTAGAGGGCTTCGCCGTCCACTTTTACCGCGGCATACATGGGCGGCGTCTGCCACTGATCTCCCACGACATCGTCCAGGGCGGCACGCGCGCGCGCTTCCCAGTCCACTCCGGGGGTAAGCGGGTGGCTTGCGGTTACGGTACCGGTGCTGTCCTGGGTATCCGTGGCCGTTCCAAGTTGCATGGTGACGCGATACACCTTGTCGGCGGTCTGGGCGTACCCGGCTACCTTGGTGGCGTCGCCCACACACACCGGAAGTACCCCGGTGCCCAGCGGGTCCAGGGTGCCGGTGTGGCCCACTTTGCGGGTGTGCAGAATGCGGCGGACCCGAGCCACCACGTCGTGGCTGGTCCACCCTTCGGGTTTGTCGATCACCAGCACGCCGGACGGGCCTTGGTCAATTTTCCGCTTTTGAGGGGCAATGACGGTGTTCAATGCTCCTCCTCCGGGGTGGTGTCGGACAGCAACCGACCGATGCGGTCGGCACGCTCGGGCGTGTCGTCACCGGTGAACGTCAGGCGAGGGGTCCACTTCATGCGCATGGTATTGGCAATTTCACTCTGGATGCGCGGAGCGGCCTCGTTCAAACCCTTCACGGCGGCGTCAATGTCACCCCCCAAAACGCTGACGCTGACGCGGGCGGTCTTGAGATCTGGCGCGGCGTCCACACCGGTGATGGTGACCAGGCCGTCACCGAGCACGTCGAGACGGCGCTCCACGGCCTCGGCGATCACCTCGCGCAGGGTATCGGCCACCCGCGTGTGGCGCCGGTAGCCTTTCTTGCGCAGGTAATCCGCGCCGTGTCCCGATGTCATCGCATGCCCCGTGGCGTAAACCATAATTACCCGGCCGCTACAGCTTTGCGGCAAACTCTTCCAAGGCATACGCCTCGATGATGTCACCCACCTTGATATCGTTGAAGCGCTCAAAGGAGATGCCGCACTCGTAGCCTTGCTTGACCTCCTTCACGTCCTCCTTGAAACGACGCAACTGGGCAAGGCTTCCCTCGTGGACCACGATGTTGTCGCGGATCACGCGCAAGCCCGCGCAGTTCCGCAGGATGACACCATCCACCACGGAGCAGCCAGCCACCGCACCCACCTTGGGGACCTGGAACACCTCGCGCACTTCGGCGCGGCCCAGGGATTTTTCCTTGAACTCCGGAGCAAGCAGCCCCTCCATGGCGGAGTGAACGTCGTCCAGCAGGTTGTAGATCACGCTGTACAGGCGAATGTCTACCCCTTCCTGTTCCGCCAGACGGGCCGCTTTCGGCTCCGGGCGTACCGAGAACCCGAGGATGATCGCGTTGGAGGCCGAGGCCAGCATCACGTCGGTTTCGGTGATGCCGCCCACGCCGGTGTGCAGCACCTTTACCTTGACCTGGTCCGTGGACTGTTTGAGCAGCCCGTCCTGAATCGCCTCCACGCTCCCCTGCACGTCGGCGCGCAGCACCAGCGGAAGCTCCAGGACTTCGACTTCCTGCATTTTGGAGAACAGGTCGTCGAGGGACATTTTCTTTTCGCGCGCCAGTTCCCGGCTACGCTCCAGGGCGCCGCGTGACTGGGCGACTTCCTTGGCGGCCTTTTCGTTGACCACCGCGTTAAACGGGTCTCCGGCGCCGGGAACACCCTCGAGTCCGATGATTTCCACCGGGTAGCTGGGGCCTGCCGTTTCCACCCGGCTGCCCAGGTCATCCTGCATGGCACGCACGCGCCCGGTGTGCGGGCCGACCACAAAGAAATCGCCAACCTTGAGCGTTCCGGCCTGGATCAGCACAGTGGCCACCGGGCCGCGGCCACGATCCAGGCGCGCTTCCACCACGTGGCCGATGGCCGGTTTGTCCGGGTTGGCCTTGAGCTCCATGACCTCGGCCTGCAACAGTATCTTTTCCAGCAGCGCGTCAAGGCCTTCACGGGTATGGGCGGATACCTTCTGGAACATGACGTCGCCGCCCCATTCCTCGGGCACCAGGCCGTGCTCGGTGATCATCTGGGTGACGCGGTCCGGATTGGCTTCCGGACGGTCGACCTTGGTGATCGCCACGATTATGGGCACCTTCGCTTCTTTGGCGTGGTTGATGGCTTCTACCGTCTGCGGCATGACGCCGTCATCGGCCGCCACCACCAGCACCACAATGTCCGTGACCTGGGCGCCACGGGCACGCATCGCGGTAAACGCCTCGTGGCCCGGGGTATCCAGAAACACCACTTGGCCGCGATCGGTTTCCACCGCGTAGGCGCCGATGTGCTGGGTGATACCGCCAGCCTCCTTGGCCGCCACCCGCGAAGCGCGGATGGCATCCAACAGTGAGGTTTTGCCGTGGTCCACGTGGCCCATGATGGTGACCACCGGGGCCCGTTCCTTGAGCGACCCGGGGTCGTCCACCACGACGTCCAGCAGTTCGTCCTCGGTCTTGTCGAGCACGACCTCCATGTTGACCCCCAGGTCGGTGGCGATCAACTGTGCGGCGTCCATGTCGATGGGGTCGTTCAGGGTGGCCATGGCCCCCATTTTCATCAACTCGCCGATGATTGCCGAGACCTTGATGCCCAAGGCGTCAGCGAACTCCTTGACGGTTGTTCCCTCCTGGATGCGGATCGCCTTGACGCGCGGACGGGAGCCTTCCGCGGCCATCGCCTGTTTGCGGTTGGGGCGGGAAAACTGGTCGTCAAACTCATCGCGGCCACGCCCTTTGCCCTTTTTCCCCTTGAAGCTTTGCCATTTGCGCTTGTGGGCGGGCAATGCCGCGGGGCGGGGCGGGCTGCCGGGGCGCTGCGCTTCGGTTGTCGCGGCATCCGCGGGGGCCGCGCCGTCACGCTTCTTGCGCTCGCGTTTTTCGGGCTTGACCTTGGAAGCGGGGGGGGCGGCTTGCGGCAGGTCAATGACTACCCGCTCCCTTTTTTCCCCAGGGTGGGTACCGACATGGGGCGTGAGCCCTTCGGGCGTGGCAATTTCCCCAGTACGCGCGGTGCGCACCCGGTCCCCGGCGGACGGCAAAGAGACCGGTTTTCTTGGTGCTGGCGCTGGTTCCGGAGTCGGCGCCGCTTCCGGGGCCTTGGCCTGAGGCACGACCTTTTTCGGCTTATGGGCCTCCAGGTCAATCACCACGCGCTTGCGTTGCGCGGGTGCGTTTTCCTCCCCCGGCACCATGTGTGGCGTGAGGCCGGGAGGAGTGGGCGCCTCATGGGCGGCCACACTCTTTACCGACGGTTTCCGTGCAACCGGCTGCGAAGTATCTAATTTTACAGGAGATTCCGTCGGTTCCGCGATAGGCGCAGGGGCATCGACAATCGGGGCCGGAGCCTCCGGCTCGGCAGCCCGGCGGCGCTTTACCACCACGCGGGCCTTGGCTGCGGGAGTGTGCACTGTTGTGTCTTCCACCGGTTTGGCGGCGGCTTTTTTCACAACTTTCTTCTTGGGTGCCGAAGCGGCCTTGCCCAGTTTCTGGCGGACCTTCTCGACATCGTCGTCGGACAGGCGTGACGCGTGGTCTTCCACCGATACGCCCATTTTTCCGAGAGCAGCCAGCAATTCCCGGCTGGTTACCCTTAGGTCTCGCGCCAGTTCAAAAACCCTCATTTGCGATTCTCTGCGCTCCTTTGCGCCTCGTCTTCCGTCCGGTGTTTCCGAACGTGATTATACTCCCGGGCGATTTCGCCGAACACGGCGTTTCCTGCCCGGGTGTTACCCCTTTGCTTCCGGGGTTCCTTCCTGCGACGTGGCTCCGGCCTCTGCCTGGGCCACGTCCTGCTTTTCAGCATCTGCATGCGCCTTTTCCGGAGCATTCTCCTCGGTGGACGCTTCGGAGTCGGCCGCCCCGGCCTCCGGTGTCGCGGCCTCACCGTCATCCTCCAGGCGCTCCGGAAACCCCGAGAACAGTGCCTCGGCGTCAGTCAGGCCCTGGGCCTTGGAACGGGCATGGTCTAACAGTGCCGCCTCCAACTCGCCGTCCTTGCCTTCAAACGCGTCCTCGCGGTACTCGTTCTCCGACAGGATGTCCAGGTTCCAGCCGGTCAGGCGGCTTGCCAGACGCACGTTCTGCCCCTTCTTCCCGATTGCCAGGGAGAGTTGGTCGTCGCGCACAATGACGATGGCCGACCCCTCTTCCTCCGTGATGCCCACCCGGTCGATTTCAGCCGGGGACAGGGCCTCGGCAATGAACCGCTGGGGATCCTCGGTCCAGGCGATGATGTCGATTTTTTCACCGTGCAGTTCCCGTACGACTGCTTGAACGCGGGAGCCCTTCATTCCCACGCAGGCACCAACCGGGTCCACGCCGCGCTCCTTGGACCAAACGGCCATCTTGGTGCGGTCGCCCGCGTCGCGTGCGATGGCCTGAATGGTCACGATGCCCTCGGCGATTTCCGGAACCTCCATTTCGAACAGTTTCTGCACGAACGTCGGGTGGTTGCGGGAAAGGATCAACTGCGGACCGCGGGGCGTCGTGCGCACCTCCAGAAGCAGTGCGCGAACCCGGTCGCCGCGGCGGTAGGTTTCGCGCGGGATCTGCTCGGAGTAAGGAAGCAACGCCTCGGTGCGGCCAAGCTCGACGATGTAGTTGCGGCGTTCCTGGCCCAGGATCATGCCGGTGACCAGATGCCCCTCGCGACCGAGGTACTCACCGTAAATGGCCTCCCATTCGGCCGCGCGAACCTGCTGGAAGATCACCTGCTTTGCGGCTTGCGCGGCGATGCGGCCGAAGCCATCCATCTCAAGCAGAAAGCCCACCTCGTCGCCGATCTGGGCGTCTGGATCGGCATCCAGTGCCTCCTCCAGGCCGATCTCCACCATCGGGTCGAGGACCTCCTCCACCACCGCTTTGAACGAGACGATCTCCACTTCACCGGTTTCGGTGTCGATGGTGGCCTGGATGTTCCCCTCGTTCGGGTAGCGCTTCTGGGCAGCCGTTTCCATCGCCGTTTCGACGGCGGAAATGATCTTGGCCTGGTCGATGCCCTTTTCGCGGCTGATCTGCTCAATGGCGGACATCATTTCGCGACTCATGGTCTCGCAACTCCTTAAAACAACTTTGGGCAGGGCCCGCGAGGCACCTGCAATCGACCACTGCCGCAGCGGGAAGGGGTTTAGAATTCCACTTCCAGCCGGGCCTCGGCCATGTTGTCAATATCAACATCCCGGAGCGCCCCCTTTGGGCCCTCCAGGGTAATTCGTTCATCGTCCGCGCCGTGGATCCGACCGATCGCCAGGTAGTCCCCGTTCTCGGCGTGCCGAAGCTTGATGCGGCACAACTTCCCGGAGAATCGACGAAAATCGTCCAGCCCCCTCAGGCGGCGGTCCATTCCTGGTGAGGAAACCTCCAGGCGGTATGCACCGGGGATCGGATCCTCCACGTCCAGTGCGTGGGACAAAAACCGGCTCACCGCCGCGCAGTCTTCGATTCCGACCGCATCGTCGAGTCGATCAAGGGTCACCTTCAGGACCTGACCGACCCGCTCAATATCCCACACTTCCAGCCCGCGCTCATCCAGTACGGGCGCGGCCAGCTCCAGAATCCGTTGTTTCAGCGTGTCATCCACCCCGTTCGGACTCTCTTTAAACGACAACGGCGGGCCTGCTCGCCCGCCGACTCGTAACGCGCAGACAAATTATCCCAAATATAGTACGGGGGGTGCCACTGCAATTGCAAGCGATTCCGTGTTAACAGTTGACACGAGGGCTTCCAAAACGATACTTTGTTCGTCCCCGCCGAGATAGCTCAGTCGGTAGAGCAGAGGCCTGAAAAGCCTCGTGTCCACAGTTCGATTCTGTGTCTCGGCACCATTTCGATTTCCGGCACCGTCCGGGAATGACCGTGAAGCCCGCATAACCAAAGGTTGTGCGGGCTTTTTGGTGTCTGGGGGTGTCTGGCTCAATCCGTTGACATCCGGGGCGTGTGCGGGTAACCATGCGGGTAACTCGGTTGCCCACAAAATGAGTTACCCGCATGCCCCTCACCGACACCGCTGTTCGAAACGCCAAGCCTCGGGAAAAACAGTACAAATTGACGGACGGGCGGGGCCTGTCCCTTTTGGTCAGCCCCGGCGGAGGCAAGTGGTGGCGCTTCCGATACCGCTTCGATGGCAAGGAGAAGACCATCTCCCTGGGGGTCTATCCCGATATCTCATTGAAGGACGCCCGCATCCGGCTCAACGAGGCGCGAAGGCTGGTGGCCAATGGCATCGACCCCAGTGCCCACCGCCAGGCGGCCAGGCGGGAAGAGGAGGAGGTGGTCACCAGCAGCTTCAAGTCGGTGGCCCTGGAGTGGCTGCCGAAGATGTCGTCTCGCAAGGGGTGGGCCTCTTCCTATAGTAAGAAGGTAGCCCGCCGGCTGGAGGTGGACCTGTTCCCCTGGCTCGGCGACCGTCCGGTGGGAGAAATCACCCCGCCGGAACTCTTGAAGGTGCTGCAGCGCATCGAGGACCGGGGCGCCATCAACACCGCCCACCAGGCCAAGCAGACCTGCGGCCAGATCTTTCGCTACGCCATCGCCACCGGCCGGGCGGAGCGGGATCCCTCCGCCGACCTGAAGGACGCCCTGCCGCCGGCGCGGAGCACACACTTCGCCTCCATCACCGATCCCAAGATGGTGGGTGAGTTGCTGCGGGCCATCGACGGCTTCAAGGGCACCTTCGTGGTGCAATGCGCCCTGCGCCTGTCCCCTCTGTTCTTCGTCCGCCCCGGCGAGTTGCGCAAGGCGGAATGGAGCCAGATCGACCTGGACCGGGCCGAGTGGCGTTTCACCGCCACCAAGACCCGCACCGAGCACCTGGTCCCCCTGGCCCGACAGGCGGTGGCCGTCCTGAGGGAGCTGTACCCCTTGAGCGGGGAGGGGCGCTTCGTTTTCCCCGGCCGGGATCCCAAACAACCCATGAGCGAGGCTGCGGTGAACGCGGCCCTGCGCCGCCTGGGCTACGACACCAAGACCGACATCACCGGCCACGGCTTCCGCGCCATGGCCCGCACCATCATCGCAGAGGAACTGCACGTGAAGCCGGAGGTGATCGAGCACCAGCTCGCCCACAAGGTACCGGACATCCTCGGCACCGCCTACAACCGCACCAAGTTCCTCAAGGAGCGCCGCGCCATGATGCAGCAGTGGGCGGACTACCTGGAGCGGCTGAAGAACGGTGCGGAGATCGTGCCGCTACGGCGGGAGGCGTGATGGAGAGCGAGCCCGCCGACGGTCATCTGCGTCCCCTGTTCGGGGAGGGTTGGTCTGAAGAGGCTGACTACGAAGGCTGGCGGGAGTCCAATCCGTATTTCGCCCTCCTGGATAGGGACGAGCGGACCCCCGAGTTGCTCCAGCGGCTACGCCAAAGGGCCTCCGATGAGGAAGATGAGGAATGGGCGGCCACGGCCACCTTCTTCATCAAGAGCCTGACCGAGATTCCCGGAAAGTGGGAGTCCATGAAAGACGAGCGGACCCAGGACCGGAAAGAGCGTCTAGAGATCCTGGCCGAAAAAGTCGGTGCGTTGGCGCGGGAGTTGGCGGACGATATGGACGTTGCTCCGGTCACCATTTTGGATGGGGACGTTCTGGTTGACTCCTATGCCCGAACGGCCGACCTAAAGACCTTGGCGGAAGAGGGGGTGGATATCACACCGCTGTTTTTGGCAAGGGTCCCCGGAGAACACCCCACTCGCCACCATGTGACCATTCGGAACGGCCCATTTACAGGCGAATATGCCGTTCCAACGCTGGCGGAATACCTTACCGGTCTGGCCGAATGCCTGAGGTACGGGGATTGGCCCAACGCGTTTGACGAGGCGACGCGCAAGTACGTCCCGACCAAGAAGCGGGCCGAAACTGCGCTCCGTACCTTTGTGGCGCTCCATGTGTTCGATGTCCTGGATGGATGGGTCAATCCCATGATCGAATACGAGGACGGCACCACCAAGAAAAGCCCCGGCCGCGCACCCAACACCGAAACCGCAATCGCCACCAACATCATGCTGGGGCTTCACGGCGCTGATGAGCTCACGCCGAACCACGTAACCGAGCTTCGCACCAAGAATCGACGCCGCTACTGGGTGGACTGAAAAACCAAGGTTTTTTCATCCTAAATAGCGGAATCTTGGTTTTTTTACGCCATCGATTTCCTCGGCCATTCTCACCTCAGCCCGGATGTCCCGGGCCCATCCAATGGAGGCGAGAATGGACGAAAGCACACACCACAAACCCAAACGGATCATCCGCCTGCGGGAGGTCAGCACCCGCGTCGGCCTGAGCCGCTCCACCATCTACCAGAAGATTTCGGTCGGGGACTTCCCCGCCCCCGTCTCCCTCGGCGGCCGCCGGGTCGGCTGGTGGGAAGCCGAGATTGACGACTGGATCGTCTCGCGTCCGCGCGTGGCCTTGCGGGTGGAGGCGTGACGATGGCAGGAAAAGAAAAAGCCCCGGCGGCAACCGGGGCTCGGGGTGAGTCGGGTGACGAAACCAAACTCGAAAACGATCCTACCACAATTAAAGGGGCAACGGGGCCCGAGGGCACGGACACGCCAAATTTGCCCACCGGCCTGGAGGAAACCGAGAAAACCGATGTAACCGACAACATCAGCAACGAGGACTTCCTCCAGGCGGTGTTCGGCGACACCGGCGACGCGCGGCCGATGGTGGTCAGCTTCAAGGGCAGCCCGGCGGATGTTTCGGGTGGTGCCTGGTCCGGCAGGCCGTGGCAGGAGGGGGACGATCCGCTGCCGGCGGATGCCAACAACTACTTCTCCCTGTCGGTGTTCCGGCCGGATGAGGCGGGCACCTACCGGCGGCGCAAGACCCACTTCCGCGCCCTTCACGCGGTGATGCTGGATGACGTGGGCACCAAGGTGGAGATAGAGCGGCTGACCCTGCCTCCCTCCTGGCTGCTGGAAACCTCCGAGGGCAACTACCAGGCGGGCTACCTGTTGCAGAAAGGGCTCACCCACGGCGATACGGCGGATAAGCTCATGGCCGCCATCGTGGCCGCCGGCCTGTGCGACCCGGGGGCGAACGGCCCTCGCGCCCGGCTCGCCCGGTTGCCGGAGGCCATCAATGGTAAGCACGACCCGCCGTTCCCCTGTCGGATGGCGGTGTGGGAACCGGACCTCCGCTACAACGTAAAGGAGATCGTGGACGGCCTCCAGGTGGATCTGGCGGTGCGGACCAAAGCCAAGCGCGAACGCTCCCCGGAGCAGGAGCGGTCCTTCCAGGAGGATTCGGTCTGGATCCCTCGTCCGCAGGAAAATGCGGTGATCACCACCCTGCGGGCGCGGGGGCTGTACAAGGCGCCCCTCGGCGAGTGCAAGCACGACATCACCTGCCCCTGGGTGGCGGAGCACACCGGGGGAACGGACGGCGGGACCGCCTACTTCGAGCCGGATGACAAGTGGCCCATCGGCGGGTTCAAGTGCCAGCATGCCCACTGTACCAACCGGCACATCCGCGACCTGCTGGGCTTCCTGGCGGTGGAGGTCAGCGCGGCGCGGATGAAGCCGACCATCCGGCTGATCTCCGGCGACATCCACCGGGTGGTGGACGCGGCGGAACGGGAGCTTTCCCAATCCCGGCGCCACTACCAGCGGGGCGGTCTGGTGGTCACCGTGGTGACGGACCCCGGCACCCGGGAGACGCGGGTGCAGGAGGTCAGCAAGCCGGCCCTGGTGCGTGACCTAGCCGGGGTGGCCACGTGGGAGAAGTACAGCAAACGGGACGACGAGTGGTATCGGGTCGACCCGCCGGACCGCCACGTGGCGGTGCTGTACGACGCCACCGGCTACGCCCACCTGCCGGTGCTGAACGGCCTGACCCGGCAGCCGTACTTGCGGGAGGACGGCTCCCTGATGATGGAGGCGGGTTACGACCCGGACTCGGGGATGTTCGGGGTGTTCGACGCCCGGCACTTCTCCGTTCCGGACCATCCCACCCGGGAGGAAGCGGAGGTTGCACTGGCGGTACTGCTGGACCTGGTCCGCGAGTTCGCTTTCGCCACACCGATGGACCTGGCGGCATCGGTATCGGCGATGCTCACCGCATCTACCCGTCCCAGCCTGCCCACCGCCCCCATGATCCATATGCGGGCGCACACGCTGGGCTCGGGCAAGTCATACCATTGCGAGCTGGTGACCGCCTTCGCCACGCCGCAGCGGGGCACACCCACTACCTTCCCGGCGGACGACGAGGAGTGCCGCAAGCTGATCCTGGCGGAACTTCTGAGAGCGCCGGCGGTGGTGGAGTTCGACAACCTCACCGGCGACCTGTTGGCTCACAAGAGCCTGTGCACGGCGCTGACCTCGGAGCACATGAGCGGCCGTATCCTGGGGGTCTCCAAGACGGCGACCGTCAGCACCCGCGCCCTGTTCCTGTCCAGCGGCAACAACGTGGGGCCGATCCAAGACATGACCCGGCGCTGCATCACCATCAACCTGGACCCGGCCTGCGAGGTGCCGGCAGCCCGGACCTTCAATCGGCCCGATCTGGTGCGGGAGGTGCTGAAGGACCGGGGCCGGTATGTGTCGGCGGCGCTCACCATTGTGCGGGCGTGGATCGAGGCAGGGCGGCCGAAAACTGAATGCCGGTCCCTGGCGACCTACGGGCTCTGGTCCGACCTGTGCCGGCAGCCGCTGCTGTGGCTGGGAATGGAGGACCCGGCGACCTCGGTGTTCGAGGCCATGGGCGAGGATCCGGACCGGGAAACCCTGGGGCGGCTGCTCACCGCGTGGCGCCAGGCCTTCTACAACCGTCCTGCGATGGTGCGGGAGGCGGTGAACCGGGCCTTGGGGTACGGTGACGAGAACGCCGAGTTGAAGGAGGTGCTGCACGACATCGCCGACGAGCGCGGCAACATCAACCGGCGCCGCCTGGGCCGGTGGATCAAGCGCCACGAGGGGCGGATCGTGGACGGCCTCAAATTCGTCCGCGCCGGGGGGAGCCGCTCGGCGGAGGCGTGGCAGGCGGAATCGGTTTCATCGGTTAAATCGGTTTCCACCGGGTCGCTGGGGAAAAATGGCAGCGGTCACATCTCCGGCATTGCGGTCAGCACCGATGAGGCTCGGGAGCCCGCCGACCGCCGCAGGCCGGCATGGGCTTTGCCGGGCAGAGGGGAGGGGGCGTGACATGAACATGGCCCTGCAATTCCCCGAGCCGCCGCCCCTGGGCACCATCCTCCTGGTGGGCCCGCAGCGTTACGACCTCATCTCGATGGAGCCGTACCAACGAAAGGATGGCAAAGACTCCACGCTGTTGCACTGGCATACCCACTGCCCGGACTGCAACGCGCCGTTCATCGCCACGAGCAGCCTGACGGTGCGTGACCTCAACCGGCGTTGTGAGACACACAAGAGCCCGGGTAAGTGGGTCGCCCGGAAAGGGTGGAGGCGCGGCAAGGGGTAGCGACCTGGTGACCCACGCCGTCGCGGTTGATCTGCGGCGGCGTGGGTTTAAGGTACTTCCCTGCCACTTTGCTCGCGGGTGCGCGGCGGCGCGGGATTCCGCCAGCGCCAGGGCTGGCAAACCGATTTCGTTTCGGTTTCCCGGAGTAATCGGAGCGCGGGAAATCCGTGTGGCTCTCGGGTAAGGGGGCACCGCCAGGGTGTTCGAAAAAAGGGCGGAATAACGAAATGTCCTGGAATCCCATGTCGCGGATTCATGGGCTTGTGCGGCCGGCAGAGTGGAGAATAGGGCGCCTATTCTCCGCCTTTAATGCGGTGATTAGATTGCTTATGCGGAGAATGGCGCTTATAATCACCGCATGAATCGCGGTGATTATGCTTACATTTGGCAGGCTGACGATTGGCCCGCCTGGCGTTTCGACCTGGGCGCGCTTGCCGGCCTCCTGGCCGAGGTCAGCCGTGCCCAGGGTCTGCTCATGGGACGCCTGGCCGATGTCGGCATGGCCTTGCGCGATCAGGCGAGCCTCTCGGCGCTCACCGAGGACGTGGTCAAGACCAGCGAGATCGAGGGTGAGCGGCTCGACGCCGAGTCCGTGCGCTCGTCCATCGCCCGCCGTCTGGGAGTGGACATCGGTGCCGTGGCACCAGTGGACCGGCATGTCGAAGGCGTGGTTGAGATGGTGCTCGATGCCACGGCCAATCGGGATGACCCGATGACGCGGGAGCGGTTGTTCGGTTGGCATGCGGCGCTCTTTCCCACTGGCTACTCCGGCCTTGGCCGGATCACGGTCGGCGGTTGGCGGGACGATGCCAGCGGCCCGATGCAGGTGGTGTCGGGGCCTGTTGGCCGCCAGCGCGTGCATTTCGAGGCACCGCCGGCGGCGTACATCGAATCGGAGGTGGACCGTTTTCTCGGCTGGATCAATGGCGAGACGGGTGAACCGTCCCTCATCAAGGCGGGGCTCGCCCATTTATGGTTCGTCACCCTGCACCCGTTCGACGACGGCAACGGCCGCATCGCCCGCGCCATCGGTGACCTGCTGCTGGCGCGCGCTGACGGCAGTCCGCAACGTTTCTACAGCCTTTCGGCGCAGATCCAGCGTGAACGCAAGGCCTACTATGGCATCCTGGAGCGCACCCAGAAGGGAACACTTGACGTCACCGAATGGCTCGCCTGGTTCCTCGACACCTTGCGCCGCGCGGTCGATCAGGCACAGCACGCCCTCGATGCGGTCCTGGCGAAGGCGCGCTTCTGGCAGCACTTTGCCGGCACACCGATGAACCCACGGCAGGTAAAGCTGCTCAACCGGCTGCTCGACGGCTTCGAGGGCAAGCTCACGACCAGCAAGTGGGCGGCCATCGCCAAGTGCTCGCCGGATACCGCGTTACGCGACATCAACGAACTGCTGGCCCACGGCGCATTGCGCAAGTCCGAAGCGGGTGGGCGCAGTACCAGCTACGCGTTGAATGATCCACCGGCGGCGTAAGGTACCTTCACGGCAAATCCCTGCGCGGTCGCGTAGCCGCGAAGTTCCACCAGAGAGAGAAACAAAAAGTCGGATTTCCTTCCGCCCTTGAATCCAGTCGGAATGGCGAAGTAGCCCTTGTTTAAAGGGCTTGGCGGTGTTCTCACCATGGCTGCGGCTGGCTAAAAAACGGAAACCGACTGGAATCCTATTTCCGTCGGAGGGTGGGCCAACTGGCCCGCCTTTCCGTAGTGGAGCTGGGCCTCGCAACACCCAGCACGATTCGATGTGCCCGCTTGAGGCAGTTCGAGGTGCGCCGCAAAACACTCGCGGGGCCGGGCCGCTTGCAGGGGGGTTCGGTAAACGAGCCAGTCTCGACCAGCGTAGCCACTGCCTTGGTCGCCGATCGGCCGTGCGGTTGAGGAGGGCCATCGTACGGGTAAGGTGACAATCAAGTGAGCTGGTAATTGCTCGGAGAGCCGAGATGCGCCAGCACGAACCGAATAACTAGATTTTCATGCCGGCAAGTTTGCCGGCGAAAATTGACAGTCCGATTCTGGCCGCTATAACCCACTTTATGACGAGATTGGCCAGCATTGATTTTCAGGGGGCATTCGGCCCGGGGTCAGCCGTGATTACGGAGCGTTGGGGCTTCCGGCTCGGCGACAAGGGTACCCATACCAGCCGAACCATCATGCTCAAGGAGCTCACCATGCTTCTTGACGTTGTTCCGGGCCAGGCGGGGCGAGCTGACTATGCCCATGCTGTCCTGGAAGGCAACTGCCTCGCCAAGCGCACTTCGGCCACCCGAAAACTCTCGCTACAGAGATTGAGCGAGCTGTATGGCCTCGATCCAGCGGTTCCCCTCTTCCGCATCCTGCGGGATATCTGGGGGCACCACGAGTCAAGCCGACCCCTCCTCGCCCTGCTTACAGCGCTGGCGCGTGATCCCCTACTGAGGGCCAGTGCCCCCACCATCTTGGGGACGCCGGTTGGCGAGGAGTTGTCGAGAAAACGCCTGACAGACGACCTTGTGCGCACAATCGGCCACCGGATGAATGAATCGATCATCGATAAGGTGGCCCGAAACGCGGCTTCCTCCTGGGCGCAGGCCGGCCATCTGTCTGGGCGTGTCCGAAAGATTCGCCAGCGGGTGCAACCTACGCCGGCGGCATGCGCGTTCGCCTTGGCGCTCGGCTACCTGCTCGGGCGGCGCGGGCCCCTGCTTTTCGAGACGCCTTGGGCTGCTGTTCTGGACACGCCGCCGGCGGAACTGATCAACCTCGCCGCTGACGCCAAACGGCTGGGGCTACTGGAGTTAAAACAGTCCGGGTCGATTGTTGACGTGTCTTTCCCCGAGTTGCTCGGACGGTTGGAGGGTTAGCAGGTATGGGGCGTATCGAGAAGCTTGTCGAGAGCTACAAGAGCTACATATCACTGCCGTGGCAGAAGGACTTGGCCGGCGCTCAGAAGGCCGTATTTGTGGTCTATGACAAAACGGACGAGAGGCGGTTGCGCTCGCGGAGGGAGCTATTTGCATTGGCCACAGAGGAATCCGGCCACCCCTGGAAGGAATGCGATCTTACCCCCGCTTTCCCGGAATGGATGGGGGCTACCGAATACCAAGAGGAGTACTTCAACTACCCGGAAGATCTCGGCCTAAAACTGGAAGAGGAGTTTCGGGAGCACGTTGCAGAGCGGGTCCGGCGGCAACTCACCGCTGACGATGCGGATGAACAGACCGTGGTGGCCGTGTTTGGCCTGGCGTCACTTCTTGGGTTTGCGCATGTTTCCGACCTTATGAAAGACGTTGAGAACGATATCCGGGGTCGGATCGTCGTTTTCTTTCCAGGTGATTACGAAAACAACAATTATCGTTTGCTGGACGCACGTGATGGCTGGAATTACCTTGCGGTTCCGATCACGGCACATGACGGAGTGCACGCCCCATGAACAATCGTGAAATCTACCAGCGCGACCCGGATTCGATCGCGCTGTTGAATAACGGCGTGGCGGCCGTTACCGACGTCCTGACGGATGAGGAACGTCTTACCCTCCGGTTCGAGCTGGAGCACTTTGTCTGTGAAGGCGAGTACCAGCGGGGGTTGGTCAGGATTCTCGAGTCCTACACCACCAATATTGGGCAGCCGGAACAGCCGGCAGCGTGGGTGAGCGGGTTCTTTGGCAGCGGCAAATCGCACCTCGTGAAGATGCTCCGCTACCTGTGGGTCGACTACACCTTTCTGGAAGACGGCGCAACCGCCCGCGGTCTGGCGCGGCTGCCCGATGATGTGTTGGACCTGCTCAAGGAGATGTCCACCTTGGGCAAGCGCTACGGAGGTCTACGCGCCGCAGCGGGCACCCTCGGGTCTGGATCGGGTGAGAGTGTGCGGCTCGCGCTCCTCGGCATCGTGTTCAAGTCGGCCGAGCTGCCAGAGAGCTACCCCCAGGCTCGCTTCTGCCTGTGGCTCAAGAAAAACGGGATGTACGACCAGGTCTGTGCGGAGGTGGAGGAAGCGGGACGCGACTTCCGCCGGGAACTGAACGACCTCTATGTCAGCCCGCTGATCGCCAAGGCCTTACTCGCGGCGGACCCCGCCTTTGCGGCAGACGAGCGCGAAGCCAAGACGAGCTTGCGGGCCCAGTTCCCCAAGCCGAAGGACATCACCAACGATGAGTTCGTGGGCGCCATGCAGGACGTGCTCGCCCCGGCAGGTATGGAAATGCCCTGTACGGTGGTCATTCTCGACGAGGTCCAGCAGTACATCGGCGAGGATACGGCGCGGTCCTATGTGGTGCAGGAGGTGGTGGAGGCCTGCAGCAAGCGCTTTGGAGACCGCCTGTTGTTCGTCGGTACGGGACAGACGGCCTTGTCCGGAACGCCGGCGCTCCAGCGGTTGCAAGGCCGCTTCACGGTCAACGTGGAGCTATCGGACCACGATGTGGAAACCGTGACCCGCCGCGTGGTTCTCGCCAAACGCCCCGACCGGATCACGGCGGTAAAGTCGGTCCTCGAAGCCAACTCCGGTGAAATCGACCGCCAGCTTACCGGAACCAAGATCGGTCCCCGGACGGAGGACAAGGCGGTTGTCGTGGACGACTACCCGCTCCTGCCGGTCCGGCGCCGGTTCTGGGAACACGTGTTGCGGGCCGTGGACAAGGCCGGCACGGCCGGGCAGCTGCGGACCCAGTTGCGCATCGTGTATGACGCCATCCGGCAGACCGCCGACGCCCCTTTGGGCACGGTGGTCCCGGCTGACTTCCTGTTTGATGAACTCGCCGCGAACCTGCTGCAATCCGGCGTCCTCCTGCGGGAAATCCACGAGATCATCCGGCGGCAGGACGACGGCACCGAGGATGGCAAGCTCAGGTCGCGCATGTGCGCGTTGGTGTTCCTGATCCGCAAGATCCCGCGTGATCCGGGCGTCGACATCGGCGTCCGGGCCACGGCTGAAACCCTTTCGGACCTGCTGGTATCCGACCTTGCGGGCCGAAGCTCGGCGTTGCGCGCCAAGGTACCGCAACTGCTCGACGCCTTGGTCCAGACCGGCACACTGATCAAGGTGGACAACGAGTTCAGCCTGCAAACGCGCGAGAGCAGTGAATGGGAGCAGGAGTTCCGCAACCGACGCGACACGTTGTCAAACGACACGGCGCGGATGGGCAGCAAACGAGGCCAGCACCTCACGGGGGCAGTCCAGGTGGCGGTTGGCTCGCTCAAGCTCACGCACGGCAAATGCAAGGAACCACGCAAGCTTTCCCTTTACTTTGGTTCGGAGGCCCCAGCCCCCACCGGACACGACATCCCTGTGTGGATCCGGGACGAATGGTCGACCGAGGCTAAGTCGGTGGTCGCCGATGCCCGTGCGGCGGGTCCGGACAGTCCGGTCATTTCGGTGTTCATCCCCAAGGCGCAATCCGACTCGCTCCGCAAGGCGATCGCCGAGGAGACGGCGGCCAAGGAGACCCTGGACTTCAAGGGAGTCCCCGGCACCAAGGAAGGGGAAGAGGCCCAGGAGGCCATGCGGACCCGCCTGCTGGAAGCCGAGCGCACCCGCAAGACGCTGATTGCCAGCGTCATCGATGGCGCCAAGGTGATCCAGGGTGGCGGCAACGAGCGCTTTGAAACCACCCTGGTCGAGAAAATACAGGCTACTGCCGAGGCGTCGCTGGACCGTCTGTTCCACGAATTTGCCCAGGCCGACCACAAGAACTGGCCGAAGGTGATCGAGCGGGCCAGGGAGGGTGCCGAGCATCCTCTGGAGGCGATCGACTTCAACGGCAAGACCGAGGACCATTCCGTTTGCTCGGCGGTGCGTTCCTTCATTGGATCCGGCAAGAAGGGCAAGGACGTGCGCGCGCATTTTTCCGAGGCGCCCTACGGTTGGCCACGGGACGCGGTTGACGCCGCTCTGATCAGCCTGTTTGCCGGGGGGCACCTCCGTGCCGCCAGCGGCGGCGTGGCATTGCAGCCGAGAGGACTCGACCAGGCCAAGGTCTCCCAGACGGATTTCCGGGTCGAGTCGGCGACCGTCACCACCCACCAGCGCCTGGCGTTGCGTAAGCTTTACCAGCAGGCGGGCATTCCGTGCAAGCCCAACGAGGAGGGAGCCGCGGCAGCTCCCTTGCTGGACAGACTTTTGGAGCTTGCCAGCGGGGCCGGAGGCGAGCCGCCCTTGCCGCAGCGGCCCGGCACCGGGCACCTGACCGAACTGCGTTCTCTGGCCGGTAACGAGCAGTTGCTAGCCATCGTCGAGAAGCAGGCCGACCTTACGGCCAACCTGGAGCAGTGGACAAAGGCCAGGGCCCTGGCCGAGAAACGCCTGCCTGCCTTTCAGCGCCTGTCTGCCTTCATGGGGCACGCGGAGGGTCAGGTGTTTGGGGGTGAGATCCAGCCGCAGTACGACGCCGTGCTCTCCGAGCGCAGCCTGCTGGACGAGTCTGATCCGGTGCCGAACCTGACCAAGGCGCTTGTGGACGGGCTGCGGCAGGAGGTTACCGCCAGACATGCGGTGTATGAGAAGACCTTCGACGCCGAGATGGCGGCATTGGAGGGCGCGGAGTGCTGGCAGAAGATCAAGGAGGGTGACCGCGTCGCCATCCTTGCTCGGGTGGGCGTGACCAAGCTGGACAAGGGCGCGCTGGGTGCCGACCAGCAGGTGTTGGAGTCGCTTGATCGCATTCCCCTGGACGGCTGGGTGACCAAGACCCAGGCTTTGCCATAACAGTTCGCCGATGCCCGACTGGAGGCGGAGAGGCTGCTGGAGCCCAAGATCCAGCGCATGAAGCTGACCAGCGGCACCCTGCGCACCCAGGAGGATGTCGAAGCCTGGCTGGACGAGACCCGTAAGGCGCTGGCCGGCAAGCTCAAAGACGGTCCGGTGGTGATTTCGTAAGGGGGAACTTATGCCAGTCCTGTCCTCAGAGCTTCGTAGCCAACTCTCCCGCGTGATCGTTCAGGCCCGGGACGTGGCCGAGGAGGGGGCACGGGCCGCCCTGGAGGCGCTGGCGGTCCACCACCACGAGCCCTACGGCCACATGGGGGTGGACCAGCGCACGCTACGGAACCGCTTGCGGGCACATGGCCGGCAACTCGGAGATCCGCGTGACCCCAAGGCAGGCACGCAAGGAATCGGCCACCTGGTGCAGGAGTGTGCCTATGAGCACTGGCACCGGATGCTATTCGCCCGGTTCCTGGCCGAGAACCACCTACTGATGGAGCCAGAGCTGGGGGTCGCAATCACCCTGGAGGAGTGTGAGCACCTCGCCAAGGAGCAGAGCACCGACCCGTGGACCCTCGCTGGCCGCTTCGCCCAGCGGATGCTGCCCCAGGTTTTCCGCGCCGGTCACCCGGCCTTCGGGGTCACCTTCGCGCGCGAACACCGGATCAAGCTGGAAAAGCTGCTGGAGGGGCTCCCCGCCGAGACTTTCGAGGCGACGGACGCCCTGGGGTGGGTTTACCAGTTCTGGCAGAGCAAGCGGAAGGAGGAGGTCAACGCCTCGGAGGTGAAGATCGGTGCGGACGAGCTGCCGGCGGTCACCCAGCTTTTCACCGAGCCTTACATGGTGCGGTTCCTCCTGCACAACTCCCTGGGGGCGTGGTGGGTTAGCCGGCATCCCGACAGTGCCTGCCCGGTGAAGCTCACCTACCTGCGCACGCTGGAGGACGGCACACCGGCGGCGGGGACCTTCCCCGCGTGGCCGGACGACCTGACCGAATTCAAGCTGCTCGATCCGTGCTGCGGGTCGGGGCACTTCCTGGTGGCGGCGTTCCACCTGCTGGTGCCCATGCGCATGGCACTGGAGGGGGTTGCGGCGCGGGAGGCGGTGGACGCCGTGCTGCGGGACAACCTCCACGGCCTGGAGATTGACCGGCGCTGCGTGGAAATCGCCGCCTTCGCCCTGGCCCTGGAGGCGTGGCGCTACCCCGGTGCCGGCGAGTACCGCCCGCTGCCGTCCCTGAACCTGGCCTGGTGCGGTCAGCCAGTGACGGGCAAACGGGAGGCGTGGCTGGAGTTGGCCGGCGGGGACGAGGACCTGCGCACCGGTATGATGGACCTGTACGACACGTTCCGCGAGGCGCCACTCTTGGGCAGCCTCATCGATCCCCGCCGGGCGGTGCGGGAGAACCTGTTCACGGCCGGTTTCGACGAGCTTCAGAAGACATTGGAAATCGCCCTCACGGAACACCAGGGAGAGGTGGAGTTCGAGGAGACGGCCATTGCCGCCAAGGGTTTGGCCGTGGCTGCGCACCTGTTGGGCCAGCGTTACCACTTGGTCATCACCAACGTGCCATATCTGGCGAGGGGCAAGCAGACGGATGCGCTCAAGGAGTTCTGCGCCAAGCGCTACGCCAACGCCAAGAACGACTTGGCCAACGTATTCCTGGAGCGCTTGCTAGAAATGTGCAGTGAGGGGGGCGTCACCCAGATCGTAATGCCCCAGAATTGGCTGTTCCTCACCAGCTATAAGAAGCAGCGTGAGCGTCTCCTGACTCGAGAGACATGGAACCTGCTGGTGCGCTTGGGTGCAAAAGGGTTTCAAACTCCAATGTGGGACTTCAACGTCCAGTTGCTTACCCTCACCCATGCTCGGCCCGACACCGGGCAGCAAATACACGGCCTGGATGTGAGTGAACCGCGCACGGCGAGAGAGAAGGCTGCAAAGCTGATCGCTGACAAGGTGGTGGCGGTGGGGCAGCGGGGTCAGTTAGGGAATCCAGATGCGCGGATTGCGCTTGAGGAAACTGCGGAGCAGTCTACCCTGAGTAAATATGCTGATGGGCTAGTTGGGATGCAAACCAGCGACGACCCCATGTTTGTCGAAGCCTTTTGGGAGCAGGGAAGCGTTGACAAGGCTACCTGGGAATTCCTGCAAGCAACGCCCGACAGGTTTCATGGGTTTGACGGGTGGTCGTGGCTGGTTAAATGGGAGCAGGGAAACGGACTGCTACTTTCCCTCCCAACAGCCTATCCAACAAAAGGCCTAAAGGCCGTCGGTAGACCCGGTGTTGCAATCCACCGAATGGGAACATTGTTCGCCTACCATTATGGGAAAGAGCGCTTTCACCAGAATGTCGCAGTTATTGTCCCGAAAGACGAGGCAAACCTTCCCGCCATCTGGTGCTTTTGTTCTTCCTCCGAATACAACGAGGTGGTAAGGCAGGTTGATCAGAGTCTAAAAGTTACCAACGCCACACTTGTGAAAGTGCCTTTCAACCTGGGCCATTGGCAGAATGTTTGTACAGTGACAGTAATTACCTGACACCCGCCCCCTGGCGGGTGTTGGTTTAAGCGGCTTTCTTCTTCGCCGCTGCCTTCTCCTCGACTTCGGGCTTCGGCAGCCCTTTCACGAACACCTCGTAGGG
>JAOUMB010000085.1 GCA_029881725.1 Nitrospirota bacterium | reverse complement strand
CGCCAGCGCCTCGGTCATGGCCGCCACCATGTACGGCTGGGAAATGGTCTGCCCCAGCCCGATGGGCAGCGGCCCGTCCACATAGGCCAGCCCGCGCTGGTCCGACGGCACAAACCGCTCCCGGGGCACCTGCGCGAAGGCTTCCAGCACGCGGGGATCCCGAATGCCCTTGCGGCGCAGGTCGTCCACCATGCGGCGGCGCAGGTCGTCCCATCCGTCGCCGGGAACGTCAGTGTGCCGAAGGGTCGCCGCCACCGGCGGACAGGCTCCATTCCGAAAGCACGCCCAAGGCGTCGTGGTTGGTCAGGTCCAGATGGACCGGGGTCACCGAGATATAGCCGTCGCTGACCGCCGCATGGTCCGAATCCGGGTTGCCCTCCCATTGCAGGTCGGAACCGCCCACCCAGTAATATTTCCGGCCGCGCGGGTCGGTTTTTTCGATCACCATTTCCTTGGTGAAGCGGCGCTTGCCCTGCACGGTCCAGCGCACGCCGCGAATGGCGTCCCACGCCCGATCCGGCACGTTGACGTTGAGCAGTGTATCCGGCGGCAGGGGATGGCCGCTGTCCATGCGGGCCAGCAGGTCGGCGGCCAGATCGGCGGCAAAGCGCGCGGCGGCGGCGTAGGTGGCCGGTTGCCACAGGATTTGCGAAAACGCCACCGAGGGGATGCCCAGCAGGGTCCCCTCCATGGCGGCGGATACGGTGCCCGAATAGGTCACGTCATCGCCCAGGTTGGCCCCCCGGTTGATGCCGGACATGACCAGATCCGGCGGCTCCGGCATCAAGTGGTGCACGGCCATGCTCACGCAGTCGGTGGGGGTTCCGGAAATCGCGAAGCGGCGCGCCCCGCGCTCGTACACGCGCAGCGGCTTGTGCAGCGTCAGCGAGTGGCTGGCGGCGCTCTGCTCCCGCTCCGGTGCGGCCACCCACACCTCGCCCACCGGTTCCAGCGCCGCCGCCAGCGCCTGAATGCCCTCGGCGTCGATGCCGTCGTCGTTGGATACCAGAATGCGTTTCATGGGGACTACATCACAGGAGGAAAAAAGAGCATTGTACCGGTGTCCCCCCCTTTCTTCCATCCTTCCAGGTGCTCCGCGCACCGCGATATTGCTGGCGGGGCGGTGGGGGTCCGGTGGTTTGCGGAAATAGGGGGGTGCTCGTGCGGGCCACCCGCTTCCCGGTGGGCGCAGCACTCCCTTCCCGGTACGCGCAGTACCCCCTCAAAAGAGGGGGGCATGGGATCCTATAGGAGACCATCCCCCTCTTTTTTGAGGGGAAAGTGGCTAGTTCTGGGAGATGTCGGCGGGCATCGTGGCGTATACCTTGAGCGGGCCGCCCAGGGTGTGCATGGCTGCCTGCCATGCCAGTTTGGGGTTTTCACAAAACACCACGTCCAGGTCGTAGGGCAGCACGGCCCAGGCCAGTTGCGCAATTTCGTGTTCCAACTGTCCCGCCCCCCACCCGGCGTACCCGCGATAGGGGCGAAACTCCCCCATGATGCCGAATTCGGTGGCCGCTTCCTTCAGTGCGTCCATGGTGCCGCCCACACTCACGCCGTTCACCACGCCGGTAAAATCCTCCGCCTCCGGCCCGCCATTGCGCAGCAGCAGGATGCGTTCGGTCTGCACCGGCCCACCATTGAATACCGGAATGTCGGTGCCGGTAAGCAACTCCTCGTCCGGCAACGCCTCGGAAAGCTGCAACTCCGTGGGACGGTTGATAATCAGCCCCATGGCGCCGTCCTCTCCGGTCTCACACATGAACACCACGGTCTGGCGGAAATTCGGATCGGTCAGGCCGGGGAGGGCCACCAGCAGGCTGCCGGGCACCACCGGGCCGGTGGGGACGTAATCGAGAAAATCAGGTCTCACGACGGCGCCATCGCCCGCCAGGCATCGAGAAACTCACCCAGATGGGGACGTTCCGACCGTTCGCTCTCGAGATAATTCACCATTTCGTTTATCGACGCCTCGAAGGACGCCGGGCTGATGGTGCCGCGCAGCAGTTCCCAGCGCAAAAACAGCAGGTAGGTGTTGATCACGTCCGTTTCGCAGTAATCGCGAATCTCCTGCACCCGCCCTTCCGCGTACAGGCCGCTCACATCGTCCCCGGCAGTGCCGAGCTTGCCGGGGATGGACATGGCGCGGCACGCCTCGTTGAGCTTCACCCGGGCGCTGGCGCCGAAGTCGGAAAGGGTTTCCAGCAGGTCCGCATGCCAGGCGTCCGCATACCGCTGGGTGTAGTTTTCCCACTTGTTGGAGGTGTCGAAAAAGCCCGGTGCGGACAGGCCGTGAACCATTGCGCGGTACTTTAATACCGGAAGGTCAAATGTCCGTCCGTTAAAGGAAACCAGCCGGGGTGCCTTCTGGTCGATGTAGTGGAAAAATCCCTCGATCAGCTCCTTTTCGTCCGACCCCGCCTCGCCGCCGGAACCGACCCGGGTGAGGGTGTAGCGGACCCTCCCACCCCCCTGGGTTTGGGCTTCGTCGGCCTTTTCCACCTGGCACTGAACATAGGAGATGGCCACCACCTTCCAGAACGGCTGACGCAGAAAGTCGTTGCGCCCGTCGGTAACCTCCAGGTGATATGCCTTCAGGGCCAGATCCACCTCGTCATCGGGCGCGTCCGGCATATCCAGCAGGCGGCGCCCGGCGTCGTAGTCGGGCACAGTTTCGATGTCGAAGACGAACAGGTGTTTTTTGTGCATGATGTCGCTCCCGGAGACGTATTGTGCGGGCATCCGCCACCTTTCTCAAGGCCCCGCGGGGGCTCCGTTGACTCTTGTGTGCGGGGTTGCTAGGATGCGCGCTTTATTGTTGCGCGCTGCTCCCTGCAATTTAGGAGGGCCCCCGTTATGGGAAGGATGCTGCCCTTGAGCGTCGCGGTTCCGCTGTCCGCCGCCATACCATTGGCAGCGGGCGTGGCGTTGGCCGGTTCGATCCAGATTGAATCTCCCAGGGATGGCGAGACGGTTGGATCGGATGTGGAAGTCCGCGTGAAACTGGTGCGCGGTGAAGGGGTGGATCATTACCATCTGTTCGTGGACGGCATGTTCCGGCAGGCGGTGATGAATCGCAAGAGTATCCTGTCCGACCTGCCGCCCGGCAAACACCGCATCAAGGTGTGGGCCACCGGCGACGGCCATCGGCTGCTGGCCCCCAACCACGAGATTGTGGTCACCGTCCGCTAGCCGCCACGGCCCGCACGTCCGATTCGGGCTGTGGAACATCGCAGAGAGAAACGCCAGTCGCCCGGGAAACACACATGCGATTGGGGCTTACCCATAAGATCTTCGGCGGCTATCTGGTCGTCATGCTGCTGCTGGGCGGAATTGCCACGTTTGCGGGGGTTTCCCTGTACGGGGTGATGGGTACCTACACCCGGCTGGTGGAGGAGGCCGCCCCCGCCCAACGCGGCCTGTATGCACTGGAAGAGGTGTTCCGCCTGCAAACCGGCAACGAAAAGAAATTTTACGTGGTGGGCAGCCCCGCCATCGCCCGCCTGTTCGTGGAACAGAACGACGAATGGGAAGACCTGGTGGCCTCCCTGCGGGAGCACGTCCATTCGGACGCCGAACGCACGCAGCTGGATGCCTTGCTGGCCACCCACGGGGAGTACGCCCGGCTGGTGGCCGCCAATTTCGTCAATATCCTGGAGCCGGAAGGGCCGGTCACCACGACCGGGCGGCGCGACACCGCCCCGCAGATCGCCGCCATGTCCGATGGCCTGCGGGATATTTCCCGCAGCATCGCCCAGGCCCACGACGAACGCCTGGAAAAAGCCCAGGGGGACGCGGAGCGCACCGTCCACATTGCCGTGGTGCTGGGGCTGATTACCGTTCTGGTGGGCCTGGCGGCGGCGGGCTTCATGTCGTTTCTGTTCACCCGTCCGGTGCGCCGCCTGAAGGGCGCCACCGAGGAGGTGGCCCAGGGCATCTACGGGCGCCGCGTGCCGGTGGAGTCCACGGACGAGATCGGCGATCTGGCCGCCGCCTTCAACCACATGGCCACCCGGCTGGAATCCCTGGACGAGGTGCGGGAGGAGTTCATCGCCTACATCTCCCACGAGCTCAAAACCCCGCTTACCTCCATGAAGGAGGCCAATTCGCTCCTTCAGGACGGCGTGGCCGGGGAACTGACCGCCCGCCAGCGGCAGCTGTTGGGCATCGTGCAGGACGGCGGCATGCGCATTGAGCGGCTGATCAGTGAAATGCTCGACCTGTCGCGCATGGAAGCGGGCATGATGACCTTTTTCAAGGAAGGGCATGAGTTCGGCAGCCTGCTGCTCACCGCCGCCAAGGAGTTGCAGCCGGTGGCCGAAAAGCGCGGCATTGAACTGGTGATCAGTTCCAGCGAGCCGGCCCACGTGATGGTGGACCAGCACCGCCTGCAACAGGCCATTACGAACCTGATCTCCAACGCCATCAAATTTTCCCCCGAGGGCGCCCCGGTCACCCTGGGGTGGAAGCGGAAGGGCGGCCATGTGGTGTGCAGCGTCACCGACCGGGGGCCGGGAATTCCCAAAAGCGCCCGCGGGGTGATTTTTGAAAAGTTCCACCAGTTGGGCCCCTCGGAACTTTCCGGGCTGCGCGGCACCGGACTTGGCCTGCCGATTGCAAAGAGCATCGTCGAATCCCACGGAGGGCGCCTGTCGGTCACGTGCCCGGAAACCGGCGGCAGCGTGTTCAGTTTTTCACTGCCCCTGTCCGGCGTGAACGCCAGAGTGGCGGCGCCTGAAGTAGAACTGGCAACTTAACGGAAGATCATGTCCAAGAACCACATTCTACTGGTCGATGACGACCCCAACATCCTCACCACCATCGGCATGCGCCTGGAAGCCATGGGCTATCGGGTGAGCACCGCGGCGGACGGGGAGGAGGCGGTGGCCGCCGCCGCCAAAACCGTGCCCGACGTGATGCTGCTCGACCTGCGCATGCCCAAGATGAACGGCATTCAGGTGCTGGCCCGGGTCAAGGAGGATCAGCCGGAGACGGAGGTGATCGTGCTCACCGCCCAGGGCACGGTGGAAAGCGCCGTGCAGGCGATCAAGAGCGGTGCCTTCGACTACCTGGAAAAGCCCATCGACACCCAGCGGCTTGGCATTCTGCTGGACCAGGCCCTGGCCCGGCGCGGGTATCGCCAGGAAGTGGGCCGTCTGCGCAATAACCTCAAGCAGATGGGACGCTTCGGGCACCTGGTGGGCAAGAGCGAAATCATGGAGGAGATGTACGGCCTCATCGAGCAGGTGGCCGATACCACCGCCACCGTGCTCGTTACCGGCGAGTCCGGCACCGGCAAGGAGGTGGTCGCCCGCACCATCCACGACATGAGCGCCCGCAAGGACGCGCCGTTTGTGGCCGTGAACTGCTCCGCCATCATGACCACCCTGTGGGAAAGTGAGATGTTCGGCTTTGAGAAAGGCGCCTTTACCGGCGCCGAGCGCAAGCACGCCGGCTACATCGAGCAGGCCCAGGGCGGGACCCTGTTTCTGGACGAGATTGGTGAAATGAGCCTGGAAACCCAGGCCAAATTCCTGCGCGTGCTGGAAACCCACCGCCTCAAGCGGGTAGGGGGAGCCGCCGAGGTGGAGGTGGACATGCGCGTGGTGGCCGCCACCAACCGCGACCTGGAAACCGCCATCGCCGAAGGGCGCTTTCGCGAGGATCTGTTCTACCGCATCAACGTGTTTACCGTGCACGCGCCGCCCCTTCGGGAGCGGGACGACGACGTGGTGTTGCTCACCGAGGTGTTCCTGCGCCGCTTCGCCGAAACCTACGGCAAGGACGTGCGCCACGTGTCCGAGGATGCGGCGCGCCGCCTGAAGGCCCACGACTGGCCGGGCAACGTGCGTGAACTGCGC
>JAOUMB010000010.1 GCA_029881725.1 Nitrospirota bacterium | reverse complement strand
ACCCCAGCCCAGTATTACTTCAAGCAACTGCCCCGGCCCGAGGCAGCATAAACCCGCAGGAAATCCACTTATCCAAACGGGCCAACCTGTTCAAACAATCGGGGCCACCTCTATCTATCCCAACGCCAACAAGTGGGGGCTGCCATCCCTTCATCCCTTCTCATAGACACTCCCCTGGTAGCCGATGCGAGCCTTTACCACTTTGGCACCTCAATCGGCGATGCCGTGATTTACGGCGCCCCGTAATCAGACGCTGGATTCCCTCGGGGAGTGGTTGAGAGCTCCCCGAGGGAAAGGGGCGCGCGTTTTACGCGGCCGTTTCCACCCAAGCGCGAGCAACAAAATGGCATGTCTTGCCGCACCGGGGTATAAATGCCCGGGTCTTCTATGCTGTGCTATTGAGGGGTGATGGCGCCATACAAAACGTGGCACAGCTCCCTGGACTTCACACGATTCTTTAGATACCGCCTCACTCCCCCCTTGCCACCCGGATCAACTCCCACACCGGCGCCTGATACCCGTTTTCCTTATAGAACTCCACGGCAAAATCCTCCAGCCGCTTGTAGCGGGCGGGGTGCAGTTCCTCCACCAGGGTTTGCGCGCGCAAGGCTGCGGTCACTCCCATGCCGGGGGGGATGATCGGGGTGCGCATGAACGGTGCGATCAGCTTGGTGGCCCATCCGAGGGGCACCTTCCACAGGGCATACTCCAGGCGCTTGCCCGCGTCCGCCTGTTCCAGCAGCACATCCAGCACCACATTGTCCAGGCGGTCCTGCCACAGGCCCTGGGGGCTGCGCCATTCGGCCACCGGGGTCAGTTGCGGGTCGTATTCCAGATCGGAGGGGACCAGCATCTCGAAATTCTCCACCCCCATGTCGCCCAGCCAGCGGCGCAGTCCGGGCGCGGTGAGGGTGGGGCGCCAGCGCCACAGGCCGATGCCCACTCCGCGATAGGCGTGATACACCACCTCGGCGCAGAACATTTCCGTTTCGTCCTGCCACCAGTGGGCGAAATCGTAGGGGATGTTGTGGGCGCGCACCCGCCGCAACATGGTTTCCGCCACCTGATGGGGGTACATGGGGTTGGCCGCGATCTGCGGATGGTCGGGGCGCACGCGCAGCACCAGCACGCGCAGCTTTTTGTCCTTCAGGTAGTCGGCCACGGTGGTGGTTTTGGTGCCGGTTTCGATCAGCGATTCGATCACCGTACCCACACCGGTCTGGATGTCCACGTGGGCCAGCGCCACATGGGAAAAATTGCCGGGGAAGGGGGAACCGCGCGCGATCAGCGCCGAAGTGGGCGCACCGCCGCGGGACAGGAGAATGTCGCCACTGTGAATGGTCACCCCTTCCACCTGAATGGACGGAGTGACCGACGGTACTTCCGGGTGGACCACCAGAGAGGGCAGGGAGGCGGTGCCGTTCTGGATCAACGCCTCCTCCAGCGCCGCGCGCCCGCCGTACAGAACCCGGTAGATGGCCTCGTGTACCTGGGGATTTTTGACCGGCCACAGGCGCGAGGCATCCGACACGGTCCCGCGCACCCGGTTGACGGTGGATTGCAGGTCCGGCAACAGGTCCGGATGGGCGGCGGCCTGGGCGGCGGCCTGAAACAGGAGTGGCTCCAGGCGGGCCAGGGCGTCAAACGGCACGTCGGCCCCGGCGCGGGCGATGGCCTCCAGCAGGTGGTCCATCTGCCCGGTCAGGGCGGCCAGATGGGCGGCGACCTGGGCGGAGGGCTGGGCGCGGGCGGCGTGGAAGGCGGCTTCCAGCCCTTCAAACAGGGTGTCGCGCTGCCAGCGGAAAGTGTCTTGCGCCGCCGCCGGGGCGGGCAGCCACAGCAGCGGGCACAAAAGCAGTGCCAGCAGGACGGGGGGGATCCGGGTACGGATGCTCATGCCGGGCAGTGTAGCCAGTGGCGCGGAAGGGTCAACGTTTCTTGTCCCTGGGGGTGGGCAGCATCCGTTGCAGGGTGGCGAGCAGGGTTTCCATGCGGAACGGCTTGGTGAGGTATTCCGAAAAACCCGCCGCCAGGCCGCTCTCCACCTGATCCGGCAGGGCATTGCCGGTAAGGGCCACCACCGGGATGTGGGCCGTGTCCCGGTCGGCCTTTAGCACGCGCAGGGCGTCGTTGCCGCTGATGCCGGGCAGGTTGATGTCCATCAGCACCAGGTTCGGTTTTTCGGCGCGGATCAGGCTCAGGCCTTCCTCGCCGGTTTCGGCGCACAGCACGCGGCAGTCGGTGGCGCGTTTCAGCATGGCCTTGATCAGGGTCATGTTGGCCGGGTTGTCCTCCACGCACACCACCGTGCCGGTGGGGCGATGACCGGGAAGGGCCGGGTCCGGGGGCGGGGCGTTGCGGTCGGCGGTGCCGGTTCCGGTCCCGGCGGGCAGGGTGATCCAGAACGCCGCGCCGCCGTGGGGGCTGTCCTCCACGCCGATGGCGCCGTTCATCAGTTCCACCAGCTTGCGGCTGACCGCCAGCCCCATGCCGTTGCCCTCCACCCCGGAGGCGGACGCCAGCCGCGTGAACGGCTCAAACACGCGCTGCCGGTCGGCGGGATCGATGCCGGGGCCGGTGTCGTGGATGTCGATGCGGATGGCCTCACCTTCCCGGGCGGCGCTCACCGAGACGCGCCCCCGGGAACGGTTGTATTTGACCGCATTGGCCAGCAGGTTCATCAGCACCTGACGCAGGCGGAACGGATCGGCGCGCACCTGGGGGGCCGCATCCCAGTCGCCGTCGATGCCCACCCGCGCGGCATCGGCGATGGGGCCGATCATCTGCACGCATTCGGCCAGCAGGTGGCCGGTATCCACGGGGCGGATGGACAGTTCCACGTGTCCGGCGTCCACCCGCGCCAGATCGAGCACGTCGCTGATCAGCATGAGCAGGTGATTGCCGGCGGCCTCGATGTTGCGCACATGCTGCATGGACACCCGGTCCAGACGGGCGTCCAGCTCCAGCAGTTGGGAGAAGCCGAGAATGGCGTTCAGCGGGGTGCGCAACTCGTGGCTCATGCGCGACAGGAACTCGCTTTTGGCGCGGCTTGCGGCCTCGGCCTCGCCCTTGGCGCGGGCCAGTTCGGCGGTGCGTTCGAGAACCCGCTGCTCCAGCGCCTCGAAGGCGGCGTGGCGTTCCGCCTCGGCGGCGATGCGCGCCGCGTCCAGTTCCATGGCGCGCAGGGCGAAACCGATGTTGTCGGTCAGTTCCGACAGGTTGCGGATTTCCTCCGGGCCGAAGGCATCCGGCTCGCTGGCATAGACGTTGATGGCGCCGGCTACCCGGTCATCGATCCGCAGCGGGAATGCGGCGGAGGAGCGGTAGCCCACGGCGCGCGCCTTTTCGCGCCACGGGGCGAAGCGCGGATTGCGCTCCGCGTTGTTGTTGATCACGAAATGGCCGGTGCGGATGGCGCTGCCGGTGGGGCCCGCTCCGGCCGGGGAGTTGTCGCAGCGGATGGTGATGGTATCCAGGTAATCCACCCCGTGCCCGGCCCGGGCCGCCGGATGGACCTCGCCGGTGGAAAAGTCGGCCATGGCTACCCAGGCCATGACATATTCACCCCGCTCCACCAGGATGCGGCAGGTTTCGGAGAGCAGGGCATCCGGGTCGCGCAGGCGCACCATGGCGGTGTCGATGGCGGTGATGGTGTTGAGCAGCCGGTTGAGCTGGCGCACCCGGTCCACGGCGGGGATGGGGAGGCTGATGCTCACGTGGGTGATCAGCACGCCGTCCGCACCGTCATCCAGTCGGGTGGTCTCCACGCGGCGCTGGTAGTGGCGGCCGTCGCCATCCGCCACCTGATGGTTGGAGCGGGTGCCAAGGGCCAGCGCTGCAAAGCAGGCGGCCTTCAGGTTCGGGTCGTCCAAGGTGGACGGGATGTCGGTAATCAGGCGTCCGGTGTGCCGTTCGGTCAGCCCCAGCAGGTCGGCGCTGGGTGGGGTGAAGCGCACCACCCGCAACTGGCCATCAAGCCACAGGGCCGCGTCGTCGGCACCGTGGAAAGCGGGCGGGAGGATTCCGTCACCGGGAACCGGCACCATTCCGTCCCGGCGGGAGGGGTCCTCCGCGCCGCCGTTTTTTTTTGGTTTTCCCAAGATTCCTCCCCACCGTATCCGCTGGACCCACACCCGCGCGGAACACGACCAGTCCGTGACCGGTGAATATGTTACACATAAAGCGATTGTAGAGGAAATATGCACCGCTTTATTGTGCGGCCCGTCCCCGATGCGGGTTTTCTTCCGCCGGGGCGGCCGTGCCGAAGGCGGTGAACGCTTCCTGGGCCAAAATACCGCCCTGGTGTCCGTAGCGGGTGGAGTGGTGGAACGGGGTGAGGCGCTTCACTCCGGCGGCACGGGCGATCTCGCCGCACTGGCGGGCGGTCAGGTGAAAGGTGGCGCGGGCGCGATCGGCGTCCGCCTCCGTGAACACCGCTTCGCAGAACAGGTGATGGGCCCCTTTGGCCAACTGCACGATGCGGGTGATGTTGTCCGCCGTGGCGCCCGCGTCCACCACATAGGCGATTTTCATGCCCGGCCCGATGGACAGGGCGCCGGCACGCAGTTCCCCGAGTGTTACCCGGCGCGCCGGGTGCGGGCCATTGGGCCCGCCGACGGAAAACGAGGTGGCGTCGGGAAGATCGTGCAACACGGCCTGTTTCACCTGCTGAAGCCATGGACCGGTGGGCAGTTGCATAGCATCCAGGCGGCTTTTCCACACGTTGACGTGGCGTTGTTCCTCCAGGGCGAAGGCCAGACACGGCACCTTGTGGTCCAGATGCACGGCGCGCACGGTAAACAGGGGCTCTTCCACCAGCATGCCGCGGGGCGTCTCTCCGTCCCAGCCGTCCTCGCGGGTGAACCGCTCTCGCAGGAGGAAGCGGGCGGTCTGATAGCGGCCGTCCGGATGGTATTCAGTGGCCAGAATGGTGAAGTCGCCGTAGTTATCCACCAGGTTCCAGGTGTAGGCGTTGAGCTTGGCCGCCACCCGGTCGCGGAAGCCGGGCGGACCGAACAGGCGCAGGGCGCCGCCCCTTCCCAGCCGGACGCGCAGCAGGCGGTCGAACCCGGTGAAGTGATCCATGTGGGTGTGGGAGACAAACACGTGGGAAATGCGCAGCAGGTGGCGTGGCGCGAGCGGGGACAGGTCGCCCAGGTCGAACAGCAGGGCACGCCGTTCAAACTGGAACGGCACGTACAGCGCCGGGTCACCAAACGGGTCGTTGACCAGCGCGGGATGAAACAGCGGGGTGGCCATGATTCCATACTAGCTCCCGCCGCCGGGGATCAACACCTGGCGGCGGTGCCCGCGGCGGTTGTCCGCCGGCAGGGGGCGCGCGGATTCACGGGCTGTTACACTGGGGGCGCGCTTTTCACCCCACGGAGTTTTCGATCATGGACCGGTCCTGGCTGCTGACCCGCCTGGATGCCTACCGGCCGCAGGATGCCGCCGACGCCGCCCGCCGGGACCGGCTTGCGGCGTTCGTGCGCAGCCACGAAAATTGTGCCGACCGGACCCTGTCCGCGGGGCACGTGGTGGCCTCCGCCTGGGTGGTGAGCGCCGACCGTACCCAGGTGCTGCTGCATCACCACAGGAAACTGGACCGGTGGCTCCAGTTTGGCGGCCATATCGACGGCGACAAAACCCCTCTGGAAGCCGCCCGGCGGGAACTGGCCGAGGAATCGGGGCTGGCTCCGCATCAGGCCACGCTGCTCTCGGAAGCCATCTTCGATCTGGACATCCACCCCATTCCGGCCAACCCGAAAGAGGCGGCGCACCTGCATCTGGATGTGCGCTTCTGCTTCTCCGCCGACCCGGAAACCCCGCTGGCCCGCTCCCACGAATCCCACGCGCTGCGCTGGTTTCCGGTGTCCGGGCTGGCCGCCGTGAGTGACGAGCCGTCGGTGCTGCGCATGGCGGAAAAGGCGGTGCGGATCGGGTAACCGGTTCCTTCTCCGTATGCGCCACCCCCGCAGGCCACGCGGGGCGGGGAGAGAGGGCAATAAATCCCCTTGCTGAAATGGTGGTTCCCTCCTACGATTGCGCCGTGAGCAGTATGTTTTCAAAAGGGCGCGGCTGGGTGCTGCTGGTAGGCTGGAACGAGTGGGTGGCACTGCCCGGTTTGGGCGTCAGCCACATCAAGGCCAAGGTGGACACGGGAGCGCGCACTTCCGCCCTGCATGCCTTCGACGTGGAACGGTATCAGGAAAACGGCACCCCCATGGCGCGTTTTGCGATCCACCCCCTGCAGCGCCGGGACGATGTGGTGGTCCGCTGCACCGCGCCCCTGGTGGACGAACGGGTGGTCACCAATTCCGGTGGCCACCGGGAGCGGCGTCCGGTGGTGCGCACCACCCTGCGCCTTGGCGGCACTTCCTGGGACATTGAAGTGACATTGACCAATCGGGATGAAATGGGGTTCCGGATGCTGCTGGGACGCACCGCCATGGAGCGGCGGCTGATTGTCGATCCTTCCGCTTCCTGCCTCACCGGCGGAGAGCCCCGCCGTGACCGGAGACCACGATGACCGCATCCAGTCCGATGAAGATCGCGATTCTGTCGCGCAACCCACGCCTGTATTCCACGCGCCGGTTGGTGGAGGCGGGGACCGCGCGCGGGCACGACATGCACGTGATCGATACCCTGCGCTGCTACATGAACGTGACCTCGGACAAGCCCGCCATCCACTACCGGGGCAAGCTGCTGGAGGGGTTTGACGCGGTGATCCCGCGCATCGGCGCGTCGGTTACTTTTTACGGTACCGCCGTGCTGCGCCAGTTCGAGATGATGGGGGTGTTTCCGGTCAACGAGTCGGTGGCCATCAGCCGTTCCCGTGACAAATTGCGCGCGCTGCAACTGCTGTCCCGCAAGGGGGTGGGGCTGCCGGTGACCGGATTCGCCCATTCGCCGGACGACATCAAGGATCTGATCGAAACCGTTGGCGGCGCGCCGCTGGTGATCAAGCTGCTGGAGGGCACCCAGGGCATTGGCGTGGTGCTGACCGAGACGCGGAAGGCCGCCGAGAGCGTGATCGAGGCCTTCTGGGGGTTGAAGAGCAACATCCTGCTGCAGGAGTTCGTCAAGGAGTCCTCCGGCACCGATATCCGCTGTCTTGTGGTGGGCGGCAAGGTGATCGCCGCCATGAAGCGTCAGGCGCAGAAAGGGGAATTCCGCTCCAACCTGCACCGGGGCGGTTCGGCGGAACTGGTGCGCATTTCCCCCAAGGAACGGGAAACCGCCGTGCGTGCCGCCAGGGTCATCGGCCTGAACGTGGCCGGTGTGGACATTCTGCGTTCCGATCGCGGCCCGCTGGTGCTGGAGGTCAATTCCTCCCCCGGCCTGCGCGGCATCGAGGACGCCACCGGCAAGGATGTGGCCGGGATGATCATCGCCTTTGCGGAAAAAACCGCGCGCCCCCACCGCACGGGCACCCGCGGCAAGGGCTGATGGGGATCGCCGTGGGGTTGGCCGCTGTGGGGTGAGGTCCGGCGTGCATTCTGGCCCGCCGCGCGGGAAAGTCAGGATGGGCAGAAGCGGGTGAACAATTCGCTGCTGTGCCCGGAATCGGCACTGCCGGTATTGACGAACAACAGGTAGTGGATCACCTCGTGATCCCAACTGTAGGGGTGGCCCAGTTTGATGATGTTGGGCGGCACGAACTCCCCGTCGCACCCGTCCGCGTACCAGGGGCAGGTGAATACGGGCGCCATCATCACCACGCTCAGTTCCTGGAAGTGGCCTTCCGTCAGGCCGGAGCAGGTCTTCACCTGCCCGAAGCGCACCTCCAGATATTCCGCCAGAGTCGTGTCGGTGTAGACGCCGGCCGGACCCGGACGCTGCCCCGCGCCCTGTTGTTCTGTTGGTAACTGGCCGCACCCCACGAGAAAAATCGCGCAGAAAACCGCCGCCAGCCGTGCTGAAAACCCCATCCGTCCCCTCTCTGGACGTGTCCCTTGGCCCCCACCCACGCCACGCCGAATATAGCGATCAGTGGCCGGGAAATAAACAAAAAAGTCGCCGGGAACTGGCGTGAATGGCACACGGATCCGGGAAGGCCGGGGCAGGTTCCGAACGCTGCGAAATGTCGAAAATACGACGATACGCATATATGCGTAAGAAAACAAAAGGAAACCGAAAGTCACTCGTGTGACGTTTTTCGGAAGTTTTTTTCCCATGAACGACCTCCCTCCTTTGAGGGGGGGTGCGTCACAAGTGCTCATCGGGACAGGTGAACAGCGAGTTCCGCACGGATGGCAAAGCAAATGCATACTCGTTTGGCAGTAAGTTCACGGGAACGTATCCGAAGGGAAATACCGCTGAACTGTGTGATGTCCCGCCCTTGCGGGGAACCCCGGCAGGAAAGGCCGGTTTGTTTGTCGTTGGCGCCTGTGTGTGGCGCACCCACCCCGAGGTCGGGAGGGGGAACAACGGGAGGAGTGGATGGACAACGGAAGGGAATCCGCAGCCCGATGGCCACATGGCCGCCCCGCAGGCGGCGTGGTCTGCCGGGCCGCTTCCGGGGGCCGGCACCAAAATAATCGGCGCGCGGGAAATCCATCCGTTTTATGCACACTTACCGCAGATTCAGCACCGATTTCGGTGCGCACCGGCAGAATTTTTGTCCGCTTACCCCTAATCGCCAGAATGCGTTTGTTCGATATGAACTTCTGCGTAGGGGAATTTTCATGGGGATCAGAAAAGCAATGACCCGCACCCAGAGCAATAAAATGACTCGTATCCTGTTTGTATTGTTTGCGCTCGTCCTGACCGGATGGCACGTGCCCGCGTTCGCGCAGGGAGCCGCCGGTCAAGCGATTGTCTGGACCGACCTGTCCGGTGTTTCCGACACCGGCGGGACGCTCACCAAGACGGCTCCGGCCGGGTGGACCAACGCCGGGGCCGCATCGGTGCAGTCGCTGGCGGCGGACGGCGCGGTGGAGTTCACCGCCGTGCAGAACAACACCTGGCGGATTGTCGGCCTGTCCAACGGCAACCTGTCGGCGGGCTGGGATACCATTCATTACGGCATCTGGTTGCGTGGGGACGGGGCGTTCAGCGTGCTGGAAGGCGGTGGCAACATCGGCGAGTTCGGCACCTATGCCTCCGGCGACCTGTTCCGGGTGGAGCGGGCCGGGAACACGGTGTTCTATCAGCACAACGGCACAACCTTTTATACCAGCGTGACTCCGTCCACCGGCAATCTGGTGGCCGACGTGTCCCTGTACGACCTGGGTGCGCAGGTGACCGGCGGTACCATTTACGATCTGGGAGCGGGCACTCCGGATGCCATCCCGCCGGTGATCTCGGGGGTTTCCGCCATGGTGATCGGCGCCGATCGGGTGCGCATCAGCTGGCAGACCGACGAGCCGGCCACCGGCCAGGTACTGTATGGGCTGGCGGCCTACACCGAGTCGGCTTCCGCGCTGGACACCGCGCTGCTGGTCAATCACAGCATTACCGTGAGCGGCCTGACCCCGGCCACCAGTTACGTGTTCCGGGTGCGCAGTGCCGACAACGCGGGCAACACCACCACCAGTGCGGCGGACGGTACCTTTACCACCACCACCCTGGCCGTGGGCGGCGAGGCGGCGGTATGGACCGACCTGGTGGGCACCACCTTCGTGGGCAACGCCCTCACCAAAATCGCCCCGTCCGGATGGGATAACGGCGGCGCGGCCTCCTACCAGATCATCCCCGGCGACGGGGCCTTCCAGTTCACGGTACAGAACACCACCACCTGGCGCTTTGTGGGCCTCTCCAACACCAATGCCTCCGCCAGTTGGGACACCATCGGCTACGCCATCTGGGTGCGCGGCGACGGCGCCCTGAGCGTGTTCGAGAACGGCAGCCTGATCGGCGAGCTGGGCACCTACCAGATCGGCGACGTGCTGCGCGTGCAGCGCACCCTCGGCACCGTGTCCTACATGAAGAACGGCGCCGTGCTGTATACCAGCGCCACCCCGTCCACCGGCAGCCTGCGCGCGGACGTGTCCCTGTATGAGAACGGTTCCCAGATTGTCGACGGCTCGGTGATCGGCGCCCTGCCGGACACCGCCGCTCCGGTCATCAGCGGCGTTACCGCCACCGTGTTCGGTTCCGGCAACGTGAACGTCACCTGGCAGACCGACGAACCGGCCACCTCGCAACTGTTTTACGGCACCACCACCTCCTCCGACTTCTCCTCGGCGAAGGACCTGGCCATGAGCACCAGTCACAGCGTGACCGTCACTGGCCTGGCCGTCTCCACCTCCTTCCTGTTCCGGGTGGAAAGCGTGGACACCCCGGGCAACGTGGCCACCAGCCTGGACGGCACCTTCATCACCACCCTGGATGTGGCCCCGCCGGTGATCAGCGCGGTGACTGTAAGCGGCATCGGCGCCGACAGCGTCCGGATTTCGTGGACCACCGACGAGGTCTCCAGTTCCCAGGTCACCTATGGCCCGGTAACCTCCGCCGACTTTGCCACTCCGCTGGATACCGCCGGCGTAACCGCCCATCAGGTGACCGTGTCCGGGTTGAGCCCGCTGACCACCTATCTGTTCCGGGTGCACAGCACCGACGCCAGTGGCAACACCGGCACCACCCCCGCCGACGGCAGCTTCACCACCGCCGCCTCCGGTTCCAACGTGGCCGCGGTGCAATGGGTTGAATTGACCGGCACCACCATCAACCAGGGCAAGCTGGTGAAAACCGCGGCCAGTGGCTGGGGGAACGGCGGCGCGGCCTCCGCCCAGTCGATTCTGGCCGACGGCGGCATCGAGTTCACCGCCGACAACACCACCACCTGGCGCTTCGTGGGCCTCTCCAATACCAATACGTCCGCCAACTGGAACACCATCGGCTATGCCATATGGGCACGCGGGGACCGCACCCTGCAGGTGTTTGAGGGCGGTGTGAGCAAGGGCTCCTTCGGCTATTACCAGATCGGCGACGCCCTGCGCGTGCAGCGCAGCGGCACGGTCATCACCTATCTGAAGAACGGCGTGCCGTTCTACACCAGCACGGTCCCCTCCAACGGCAGCCTGGTGGTTGACGTGGCCCTGTACGACCAGGGCGGCGAGATCGTCAACGCGCTGATCTACGGCGCCGGTGCCGATACCGTGCCGCCGGTGTTCACCGATGTGATCATCCGCCACGTGGGGGTCGGCAGCGCCATCATCGAGTGGCAGACCAACGAGCCGGCCACCTCTCAGGTGCTGTACGGCATTGCGTCCACCGCTGAAGCCAGCACCCCGGAAAACACCAACCTGTCCACCACCCATTCGGTGGTGATCAAGGGGCTTCAGCCCACCTCCACCTATCAGTTCGACGCCAAGAGCCGGGACGCGGCGTTCAACGTCACCGTGATGCCGGGAGGCAGCTTCACCACCCTGGCCTCGGTGCCCCGTGGGGTGCCGGTGGCGTGGACGGATCTGGTCGGAGTCGGCGAGCCGTTCGGCGTGCTCACCAAGACCGCGGCCAGTGCCTATGGCAACGGCGGCGCGGCTTCGCTGCAGGTGATCCCGCGCGACGGCGCCTTTGAGTTCACCGCCGACACCACCGCCCGGTGGCGCTTCGCCGGTCTGTCCAACGTGAACGGGTCCGCCAACTACGACACCATCGACTTTGCCATCTGGCTGCGTGGTGACGGCAACCTGGAGGTGCTGGAGAGCGGCATTTCCCAGGGACGCTTCGGCGCCTACCGCACCGATGACGTGCTGCGGGTGGAGCGGGTGGGCAATACCGTGGTCTACAAGAAGAACGGCACTGTGTTCCACACCAGCGCCGCACCTTCCTCCGGCGACCTGATGGCCGATGTGGCCCTGTACGATCAGGGTGGCATCATCTTCCGGCCGACCCTGTACGGCGTCGATTATGAACCGGTCAGCACCGACAGCCTGGAAGTGCAGGCCAATGCCCGCAGTTTCGCGGTGTCGGCCAGCAGCGACGGGCGTTTTGTGGCCTTCCATACGACGGCCACCAACCTGGACCCGGGTGACGGCAACGGAACCTACGACGTCTATGTCAAGGACCGCCTGTCCGGCGTGATCACCCGCGTGTCCGTGGAGGACCCGGCGGTGGGTGGAACCAACCACGTGCTGGGCAGCCAGTTCCCCTCCATCAGCGGATCGGGGCGCTATGTGGCCTTCATCTCCTATCAGGACAGCCTGGTGGCGGGAGACACCAACGGGTATGCCGACGTGTTCGTCAAGGACACCGTGTCCGGCTCGATCATGCGGGTGTCGGCCACGGGTTCCGGCGTCGAGGCCAATTACCACAGCTTCTCCCCGGTGATCAGCGCGGCTGGCCGAACCGTGGCCTTCGCCTCGCTGGCCAACAACCTGGTGCCGGGCGACGAGAACGGCCGCAGGGACGTGTTCGTGAAGGATCTGGTCACCAATGGTCTGGTGCGCATCACCCAGGAAGGGGGCTCCGGTGTGGAGGGTAACGGCGACAGCGACAAACCGTCGCTCAGTGCCGACGGTACCCGGGTGGCGTTCGAGACCACTGCCGGCAACCTGGACCTGATGGACGGCAACCTGATTGCCGACGTGCTGGTGGCCGACCTGTCCACCGGGCAGATGTTCCGCGCCTCCGAGAACGCCGCGGGCGCGGGAGGCAACAACGGCAGCGGTTCGGCGTCCCTGAACGCGGACGGCACGATCGTGGCGTTTGCCTCGCTGGCCAGCAACCTGGTGCCGTCCGATACCAATGTGGAGACGGACATCTTCGTGAAAAACCTGTTTACCGGCCAGGTGGCGCGCGCTTCCGAAAGCGCCGCGGGAGTGGAGGGCAACGGTGCCAGCTACAACCCGGTGATTTCCAGCAACGGCCGCTTCGTGGTGTTCTGGTCGGATGCCACCAACCTGGTGGCGGGAGACACCAACGCCGCGCCGGATGCCTTCGTGAAAGACATGCTGACCGGTGAGATCGCCCGGCTGTCCGTCAACTTTGACGGACTGGAGGGCAACGCCTCCAGTATGCGCTCGGCACTCAGCGGCGATGGACGATACGCGGTGTTCGAGTCCCTCGCGGACAACCTGGTGTCCGGCGACCTGAACGCGGTGCTCGATGTGTTTGTAACCCTTAATCCGGTGGGGCAGTAGTCATGGATCGGAATGGTATGTGTGACCGGCGTGACGGGCTGCAAAGCCGTACCCAGAGGATTTCGGGGGCAAGGAATATGAATATGACTCCGGTGAGGAACGAGGTGGTGAACATGGTTAGCCGCTGTTACAAGAGCATTCTTTTCACGGCAATGCTGGCGCTCCTGCTGGGCGCCGGATGGTCTGGAAACGCCTGGGCGGAAACCTATAACCTGCGGGCGGCCACCGGCACGGTGACCATGCCGGACGGGGTGACGGTGCCCATTTGGGGATATGCCGACTGCGGCGCCGACCCCACCTGCGCCGCCGCACCCGCACCGACCCTTCCCGGCCCGGTGCTGGAGGTTTCCCCCGGCATGGGCCTGACCGTGAACATCAAGAATGATCTGCCGGAAGCCACCTCGTTCATGGTGCCGGGGTTGAGCATCGTGCCGAGCACCGACGCCTCGGCCGCCGCCAAGCGTTCCTATACCACCGAGATCGCCCCCGGAACCAGCGGATCGTTTTCCGTGCTGGCGCCCCGTGCCGGCACCTTCCTGTATGAGAGCGCCACCAACCAGTCCAAGCAGGTGCAGATGGGTCTGCACGGCGCGCTGATCGTGCGCCCCGCCGGCTACGATCCGGTTACCAACCGCATCGCCTATGCGGGGGGCGGCGCCAACGACCGGGAGGCGGTGATCGTGCTGAGCGACATCGACCCGGTATGGCACAACGCCGTGTATGCCGGTGGAACCCATACCGGCTCCTACAACCCCCTTTATTTCAAGCCATACTACTGGCTGATCAACGGCAAGGCCTATCCGGAAACCCGGGAAATCCTGGGCCACGCCGGTGGCACCATTCTGCTGCGCTACGTCAACGCCAGCTCCCAGGATCACGTCATCGTGATCGACAACCTGGAGCAGACCGCGATCGCCACCGACGGCTTCCCCGAGAACTTCCCGCGCGAAACCCACTCGGCGGTCACCACCCCGGGTGAGACCCGCGACCTGACCGTTACCCCGACCGCCGCCGGGATGCATTCCCTGTTCGACCGCGCCATGGACATTACCAACGGCGATCGCTTCCCGGGCGGCATGATCACCATGATCCGGGTGCAGGACGCCGCCGCCACCGGCTTGTCCATCGTTTCCACGCCCCCCACCCAGGCGACCGAGGGGCAGTTGTACACCTACGACATGGTGGGTGTGATGGCCGACGATCTGGACGCCACCCTGCAATACGGCTTTACCGGGCCTGCCCCGATCGGTGTGGATGCGCCCCCTGCGGGCATGCTGATCGACCCGGCCACCGGGCGCATTTCCTGGGATGTGCCGCTGGGCTATGCCGGACCGTATACCATGAACCTGGAGGCCGGCGTCAGCCACATGGTGCTGAATATGGCCACCACCACGGTGACCCAGGCGATTCCCCTCACGGTCAACATGAACCCGGTAATTGACCAGGTGTTGCTGAACGGCGTCACGCCGATCACCGGCACCGTGCCCATTACCGCTGGCACCTCGTTTTCGGCCACCGTGGTCGCCAGCGACGTGAACGTGACCGACACCATCACCTATTACCTGCTCAGCCCGCCTCCCGGTGCCACCATCGACAACATCACCGGCGCGGTCAGCTGGCCCAACATCAGCAACTCCGCTACCGGTGGAAACTACGACGTGACCCTGCAGGTGCAGGCGGAGGACGGCAACGGGGGTGTGGCGCTGGCCGCCATCACCCTGCAGGTGCAGTCCACCGCCCATGTGGACTGGACCAACCCGCCGCCCACCGGCACCGTTCCGGTCACCGTACTGGTGCAGGAAGACACCATCGACCCGCTGACCAGCCTGCCGACGTCGATCCCCAACTTCAAGTTCATGATCAACGTGGACAACACGCCGATCGTGGACCCGTCCCTTCTGGGGTGCGCGGACCTGAACGGCAACGGCGTGGCGGATGACTGCCCGTCCCACAAGCAGTATCAGAGCAACACCCCGCCGGTTGCGGCGGGCACGGTGGTCGGCGGTGTGGGGGGCACGGTCAACCTGCTGCCGGGCCGTTACTTCGTGAGCGTCATCACCAACGATGGCACCGTCGCCGATCAGGCCGCCCTGGACGGCGGACTGCACAAGATGGACGGGCGCGCCTTTACCGTCGATGCGGCGCCGGTTACGGTAACCGTGCCGGTGCATTTCGGACCCACCCCGCTGTCGCGTATCGTGGTGCAGGTGTTCGAGGACACCTCGCCCCTGAACGGCACCTGGGATTGGCAGACCGAGACCGCCCCCACCCTGGGCCGCCAGTACGACCTGAACTCCGGCGAGTACATCCAGGGTTCCGGCACCGTGCAGCCGTTCAGGATCGTGATCAACGATGCCGGCGGAATGATGACCGAGGACTACTACGGCAATCCGATCTGCTCCAAATATGATCCCGCGGGCAATCTGATTGCTGGCACCGGCGGTACCTGCTGGACCGACGGCAACGGCTTTGTTTCCATTGAGAACATCCCGGCCGGCAAGTACGAGGTGCTGGCCCTGCCTCCGCAGGGTTCCGGTTGGATTCAGACCACCACCATCGAGGGCAGCAAGGTCATCGACGCCTTTGTGCTCGAAGGCAACGAGGGCGTGTTCCCGGTGGAGACCGCGGCGCTGATCTTCCACGGCTTTGTGCAGCCGTGCGCGGTCGGCTCCTGCAACTCGGGCCTGATGGCGCCGGGCACCGGCCGCTTCTGGGGCAAGTTGTCCAAGGTGGAGCCGTCGCGGCCGCCGTTCACGGTACCGGACGGCATCAGTGGCCCGGTGCCTTTCCCCTGGTTGGCCCTTAATGACGCCAACGGCAAGCAGATTGCGCTGGTGCGCGGCGATGCGGACGGTAATTTCGCCATCACCGGCGTGCCCGACGGCAACTACAGTCTGGTGGCGTTCGACGACGCGTTGGACTTCATCATGGCCACCTACACGGTGTCCATGCCGCAACTGCTGGCCAACGGCATCGAGTCCCGCGATGTGGAGGTGTTCGATCCGCGCTTTGGCGCCGGGGCCCAGCGTTCCCTGTTGATCCCCGACTGGTGGGGTCAGCTCAAAGGCAGCGTGTTCCTGGACTGGAACGAGAACGGCATCCAGGATGCTGGTGAGCAGGGCCTTTCCGGCGAGGCCGTGGAGGTCCGCCACCGGGACGGCAGCGCCCTGTATGCCACCGTCACCAACGGTGCCGGCGAATACCATCTGCGTCACTTCTTCCCGTTCGGTCACTGGATGGTTCCGGCGGTGGGCTACACCAACATGGCCGCCACCGGCGCCACCATTACCGCGGCTATCGGCCTGACCAACCTGGGTGAGCCACCGTTGGAGGTGCGTACCGACGTGGGTCCGGTGCTGACCATGGGTACCTTCATGCTGGAAGGTGGCACCAACCGCATCGACTGGGGTAAAAAGCCGTATCCGACCGTGGGCAACGCGGCCGCGGGCAATGACTATGTGGCCATCAACGGTGGCGTGTCCGGCGTGGTCTGGTACAACACCACCCGCGCCAACTACGACGTCAGTCTGGAAGGGCCGGAGCCGTGGGAGCCGGGTATCCCCAACATCACCCTGCACCTGCACGAAGCGGTGATCGACCCGGTCACCGGCGCCCTGGTGACGGTCCCGGATATGATCGAGGACCCCACAAACCCGGGAGTCATGATCCCCAATCCGGACCCGAGTGCCGGCGCGGCCCGCAAGGGGCGCCTGATCGGCACCGTGCAGACCGACCATTACAACGCCGCTCCGCCCGCCAACTGCACCGTGCAGAAGCTGCAGCCGGACGGCACCGTCACCCAGCACGTGGACCTGGAGTGCCGGGACGTGTTGCAGACCTGGAACCAGATCAAACCGGCGGTGTTTGACGGCGGGTATCAGTTCTTCGAGGACTGCCGTGACGATACCAGCACCGACCCGAACGCGTTGTTCGACCCGGAAAGCGGCCTGTGCGGACCGCTTGCCCCGGGCAAGTACCTGGTGGAGGTGCATGTTCCGGAACCGTACAAGCTGATGACCTCCAACGACGTCAACGCCTTCACCCAGGGCGATACCTTTGGCGCCAACCCCTATGCGGAACCGGTGGCGGCCATGCTGGCGCCCAGCGGCTGCGTGGGTCCAATGTATGACGTGACGCAGTTGAACGATCCGCCCAACCCGTTCCTGGGGACCCGGGTGCACGACTGCGGCCTCAAGGTGGTGACGGTCACCAACGCCAACAACGCGGCGTCGGACTTCCACCTGTTTACCGAGGTGCCGACCCCGGCGCGTCTGCGCGGGTTTGTAAACGACAACCTGAACCTGGAAACCCGCGGCACCGTGACCAACTTCGGCGACAAGCGCGGCGTGGCGTTCGTGCCGGTTTCGGTCCAGGACTACAAGGGTGTCGAGGTCGTGCACACCTATACCGACGAGAACGGCTACTTCGAGGTGCTGTTGCCGTCCACCAGCCGGGTGAACGCCCCGTCCCCGTCCGGCATGGTGCCCAACATGGTGGCGGTGTACGCCAACCATCCGGGCTACGGCGGTCAGATCGATCCGGCCTTCAATCCGGACTACGACACCTTGCGCATGCAGTTCGAGCTGTATCCGGGCAAGACCTCTTACGCCGACATGGCGCTGACCCCGGTGAACGGCTTCTTTGCCAGCAAAAACGTGGTGTGCCTGATCGACGATCCGGCCCAGCCGGCCACCCGCACCCCGCAGATCGCGGGGGTGGATGACCCGCTGGCCACCGGCGGCGTGCTGAACATCTTTGGTACCGGCTTCGGCGCCCTGCAGGGGCTGGGCAAGGTGACCCTGGATGGCATCCCCCTGGCGGTGACCACCTGGAGTGATACCGCCATTACCGTGCAGATCGCCGCCGCCGACGGGGTGACCGCGATTGCCGACGGTCCGCACCAGTTGCTGGTGACCGCCGACAATCTGAAGGTGACCCCTTCGGGCATGACCATCCACAAGCTCGGCGTGGCCTATAACCCGCACATCGAGACGGTGGGCGGCTCGGGCCTGGCGCTGTTCCCGAACGAGACCATTCAGGACGCCATCGACCGCTCTCCGTATGGCACCCTGTTGCTGGTGCCGGGTAACGTGAACCTCCCGGTGCGCTACCCGGAAAGCCCGATCGTCTACAAGGGCATCACTCTTCAGGGCTTCGGCCCCGGTGCCACCCAGATCGTGAGCGAGACGGTCACGCCGCTGTCCAAGCAGCTCTGGCGGCAAAAGCTGGACCAGATCGTGAACATCAACCGCGACGCGAACCTGCTGGAGCAGATTCATCCGACCGCCGGTGCCCTGTCCACGCTGACCGTGCTGGCGCGGGATCTGTCCATCAACCCGCTGCCCGTTGGAACGCCGCTGGATCCCGATCCGGGCGTGCGCGTCGACGGCTTGCAGATCGAGGGCGGCCGCCTGGGCGGTGGCGTGCACGTGAACGTGTTCGCCCACGGCACCGTGGTGTCCAACAGCAAGGTGATCAACAACTTCGGCATGCTGACCGGCGGTATCGCCATCGGCTTCGCCGGATATCCGGACAACTTCATCGACGGTGCCCGCGTGCATCACAACCTGGTGCTGAACAACGGTACCCCGGGTGAGGCCGGTGGTATCGGCGTCTACCAGGGGGTGAGCAACTACCGCATCGACCATAACCTGGTGTGCGCCAACGGCTCCAACACCAGTGGTGGCGGCATCTCGCATCTGGCCACGGCCGGCGGGGTGAACGTCATCGAGCACAACGAAGTGCTGTTCAACTGGTCATTGGTGGACGGTGGCGGCATCAGCGTGAAGGGTCCGCCTCCGGGCGCGGTGGGCGTGGCGTCCACCGGCTCCGGCCAGGTGCGGATTCTCAACAACCGGTTGCAGGGGAACTTCTCCACCGAGGACGGTTCGGCGATTTCCTTCACCCAGACCGGTGCCCATCGCATCGAGGTGACGAACAACCAGATCGTGAACAACGTGGCGGCCGGACAGGGCGCCATCAAGGTCCACGACGCCCTGGATGTGGTGCTCACCCACAACACCATCGCCAAGAACGTGACCACCTCCACGGCGGGATCCCTGCTGCTGGATCCGGGTCACCACTCGGCGGGTCTGGTGGTGTACCGCAACTCGGTTCCGTATCAGGTTCCGGGATCACCGGTGCACAGCAACCCGGCCCTGTACAACAACGTGTTCTGGGACAACCTGTCGTACCGCTGGAACGAGCCGATCACGACCTTCGATCTGCCGCAGGCCTACGATCTGGACCTGTACCAGATGACCGGAACTCTGACCCGGGCGACCCATAACCTGTTCTCGGACCAGTCGCTGGTGCGCGCCCTTCCGGTGGCTCAGCCGACCCTGAACTATGTGGGCAGCGGCGCCAACTGGCCGCTGTTCAAGGCCCCGTATGACAACTGGCTGACCGGTGTGGTGGTACGCGCCGCTGGTGAGGTGGCCATCAACCCGCTGGCGGTGCCGGTGGCGGTGGACTTCGGCCCGCTGCTGCCCCAGGGCGACTACCACATCATGGACGGATCGCCCGCCCTGCAGGCCGGTATTACCGACCTGGCCGCGCAGGGAATCATCCTGCCGGTGGCGGACTTCGACGGGGACCCGCGTCCGTTGCAGTTCTGCATGGACGCCGGCGCCGACGAGATGACGGCGACCATGGCGGTGCACACCTGTCCGGAGGCGCTGGCGAATATCGCCGGGTTCCGTCTGGCCGGGTTCGAGGGCATCGCCATCACCCAGCCGATCTCCGAACTGGGGGCCGGGTCGTGGACCTGGAACTACGGTGACGGGACCACGGCGGTGAGTGGCACCGGACCGGTGATCTTCAACCACGTCTATGCCGACAGCGGCACCTACATCGCCACCCTGACGCTGATTCTCGACGGGCTGGTGCAGCAGGCGGCCTTCTACGCCGATGTGGCCAACGTGGCGCCGGTGGTGAACGCCGGGCCGGATCTCACGGTCGGAGTCGGAACCCCCGCGGTATTCAATGCCACGGCCACCGACCCGAGTCCGCTGGATCAGGCGGGGCTGACCTATCTGTGGAACTTCGGTGACGGCACCGGACGGACCACTTTGGACGCTCCGACCCAGCACAGCTACATCGCGGCGGGTACCTACAACGCGACCCTCACCGTGACCGACCCGGATGGCGCGGCCACCACCGACCTGGTGGTGGTCACCGTCACTCCGATTTCACCGGGAACGGTGTCGGGCGACATCAACGGAGACGGTCAGGTGGACGACGCCGACTATCTGGTGCTGATGGAGCAGCTGGGACTGTGCACCGGTAACGCGGGCTTCAACCCCGCGGCCGATCTGAGCGGTGACGGCTGCGTCAAGATGAACGACCTGGGATTGTGGGAGCGGAACCGTGTTGCAAATTAATCGAACGGCAGGCAGGGGGAATGGCATGAAGTGGACCGGAATGCTGTCGGCGCTGGTGCTTTCCGCGGGGCTGCTCGGATTGGGGGCCTGCGCCCACGGTCCGGCGGCGATGCTCAGCAAAAAGTCGCCCTCCGAGGAGCGGCTGGCCCGGGAGATCGGTATCGAACTGGTCAGCCTGCGCACCACCGCCGGAGGGCATATGCTGGACCTGCGTTTCCGGGTGGTGAACCCGGAGCAGGCCAGCAAGCTGCTGCGCGCGGCCTCCGACATCCCCATGTATCTGGTGGAGCCGGCCAGCGGTCAGGTGGCGGAGATTCCGCACACCATGCTCGGCCTGTTGCGCACCAAGGCCACCCGCACCCGTCCGGAGCGCATCTATTACTCCCTGTTCAAGAACCCGGATATGGTGTTCGAGCCGGGTGATCCGGTGGAACTCCACTTCGGCGAGGTGGTGGTGGATGGCTGGAAGGTGAACTAGGGGACTCCCCACGGCGTGCGCATTCCCTCCGGAAAATCAGGCAATTACGGCACCCCCGCCGCCATCGGCGCGGGGTTTGCCTTTGCCCTGTTCCTGCTGGCGCTGGCCATGCAGTGGAGCGACTCCCCCGAGGTATCCGCCGGCACCATTGACGCCACCCTGAAGGGGCGCATGGCCGCCGCCGGGTCCGGCGACCTGGTGCCGGTGATTCTGGTATTTCCCGACGATCCGGCACTGCGCCCGTCCGTGGCCGGAAAGCCGCGCATAATGCGCCGGCAGGGGATGATTTCCGGTCTGCGCCGGGCCGCCGAGGCGACCCAACAGACCGCATTGCCCCAGTTGCAACAACATGTGCGGGCCGGGCGCGCCACGCGTATGCGCCCCCTGTGGCTGATCAACGCCGTGGCCCTGGATGCCACTCCCGAAACCATCCGTCAACTTGCCGCCCAGTTTCCCGAGGCGCGCATCATTGAAAACGCACCGGTCAGCGTGCCGCTGGTTCCCCAGGCTGGGGGTGGCGGGGGCGGAGTGGCCCCGGAGGGATGGAACCTGACCGAGGTCAATGCCGCTCCGGTGTGGGCCATGGGCTACACCGGAGGAGAGGTTGTGGTGGCCACCACCGATACCGGTGTGGACCCACGTCACCCGGATCTGGTTCCCAGCCGCTATCGCGCCGGGGCTCGTGGCTGGTGCGATACCACCGGCACCGGTGCCGGGCCGTGTCCCGGCTCCCCGGTCCCTGCCGATCACCCCTCCAGTTCCGCCTATTCCGGGCACGGAACCGGTGTGATGGGCACCATTCTGGGGCATGCCGCTTCCGGACAGGGGATTGGCCTGGCCCCGGATGCATCGTGGGCCGCCGCACGCATTATCAATGCCAACGGTACTTCCGACGTGGCCGCCGCGTTGGGTGCGTTGCAGTGGTTGCTGGAAACCACTCCGCCGGACGTGATCAACATGAGCTGGTCGCTGCAATCCACCGTGGAACCGGGAAAATCCTGCAACACCTACACCGACCTGCAAGTGGCCATGCAAAACCTGCGTGCCGCCGGTGTGGTGCTGGTGGCCTCGGCCGGCAACGACGGCAAGCCGCACCTTCCCGCCGGGTATCCGGAGGTGATCGCGGTGGGAGCCACCAACCCGCAGGGGGCTTTGTGGAATTTTGCCGGGCAGAGCAGCGGGCAGGGACCCACCACCTGTGCCGGCCGCCCCCAGTATCCAGATGTGGTGGCCCCCGGCCAGGAGGTCTACACCGCCACCTTCAGCAATGGCGGCGTGGCCAACTATCAGTATTTCAACGGCACCTCCATTGCCGCTGCCCACGTGACCGGCGCGGTGGCGCTCTTGCTGTCGGCATTTCCGGATCTGACCGTGGATGAGGTGGAGGCCGCGCTGGCATTGACCGCCATCCCGCTGGATGGGGGTGCCACACCGAACAACCAGTACGGGTTCGGCCTGATTGACATCACCGCAGCCTTCAACCAGCTGCTGGCCGGCAACGCTGGATGGGGACTGGCTCCGAAGGTGGCACGTGTTCCGGACCTCTGGCTGGCCGAAACCGGCACCGGGGTGAGCGTCCGGTGGGACGCGGTGCCCGGCCGGGGCGCGGGGATTGCCTATGCGGTATCCCGAAACGGGTTTGCGCTGGGAACCACCACCGGACTGGAACTGACCGATTCCGGACGGGCCTTCGGTCCGGGGGACATCTATACCGTGGAAGCGGTGGACGGCGGAAATCCGTCCTTGCGCAGCGCCCCGGCGGAGGCCATGCCGGGCGATGTAAACCGTGGCGCCGTGGCCACGGACGGGCGGGTGGACGCATTCGACCTGGTCAGCCTGACCACGGCGATGACCTCCCCCAGTCCGCACCCCCGCTTCGACCTGAACGGCGACGGGGTTCTGGACGGCGCCGACCGGCTGCTGCTGGAGTCCCTGTTTGGTTCGAAAAGGGGGCTTCCATGACCCGTGGCCACTGGATATCAGCGCCTCTTTGCGCCGCACTGGTCTGCGTGCTGCTTGCCGCCTGTGGTGGAGGTGGCGTGGGTGGGGGTGACCCGGTCGTTCCGGGCGGCGGGCATGGTGCCAGTGAAAATCTCCTGTCACTCACCCTGTTACCCGGCTCCACCGCAACCCGCGCGGACGTGACCCTGTCCCTGTCCAACCTGGACCCCACGTTGAACCTGGCCGGGGTGGGCGGCATTTCGGCCGAAATCCTGTTCGATCCCACATGGATGACGTTTTCCGGCTTCACCGCCAATCCCCTCCTTGGCGCGGCACGGATGCTGCCGTTGACCAGTGATCCGGGCCGTTTGCTGGTGGCCCTGGAAGGGGTTTCGGAAGGAACGCTGGGAACCCTCCGTTTTGACCTTTCGGGAACCGGCAACAACGGGGCTCTGGTCTGGGATGGCACCACCTTTATCGGGGTGGACGGAACGGTGCTTCCGGACCGCGTCACCGCGACCTCGGGAACCGATCTGGGTAACTGATTATCCTTCCCCCCGCGCGCCTCCCGCGCGGTGCCGAAAATCTGGCCTCAATTCCTCCCTCTTGAACTTCCGGTTTCCGGATAACCGCCTCCGTGTTCCGCTATCCCCTTGCGGAACCCCCACCCCCCTCAAAAGTGCTATGTAAATGTACTCATTTCCAAAGGGAAAGAGTTTCGTCAATATTTTGTCGGAAAGTCCTAAACTTTTTCCCAGCAATAGAAAGTGTTTGGTTGTGAATTGACGAGTGCTCAGTGCGAGTCGATCATAAGTGACTGTAAGATAATCATGTTTACGAAAAGCGGGACGATTGGCAAAGAACCTGCAATCGTCTGGTGCACTGATATTGTGCAGACACGAATGGAACTGTGTTTGTGGAGTGCCCATGGATGGGATCAAGTCTCCGGATGGGGACGGGTTGTTAAGGTGTTTGAGTAACCCGGATCCAGCACAGGTCGAATCGGCCGGAAAATACCGGTCTGGCGACAGAAGGCAGGAGTTAAATAACCGTGTGTTTTAGATCAATGACAAAAACCGGCGCAAGGTTCCGGTGGCTGTTCCTCGGAGTCTCGATGATGCTCGTGACTGCGGGGTGCGGTGCAACGGGTGGCCCCGAGGGCGGCGGTGCTTCGGCGGCGAAGGATTTCAAGATCGATCTTCCTTCCCAACTGGTACACCATCAGGTTCCAGGCGGGACGCTGGTGGCCGAGGCACACCTTGCCAATGGAAGTGTGGTGGAACTGAATATCGATCCCGCCACCGGGGCCGTTCAGGACAGCATCCGCCATAGCGGACCCACGCTGGCCCTGGACATCGTGTTTCTGATCGATGATGGCTCCACCCGCACCGTGGTGGGCCGGACCACCGCCAATCTGAACTGGACCGATCCGCTATTGGCCACCGTGGTGCTGACCGCGGGGGAGATTCAGTTCACCAACAGCGATCAGGACGGCTTTACCGATCTGATGGAACTGGCGTTGGGGTCCCTGCCGTTTGATTCGGGTTCGTTTCCGACAGTAAGTAACCGCCGCAGTGCCGCCGGCTACGTCCTGGTGGACGTGATGGGCAGCATGACCGGGCGTGATGGTCCGGTGACCGGTGAGAGCACCAGCGCCGATTACAGATTGTACTGATTTAAATGAACAACAAGGATGTGTCGTTCTGTGAACAGTGGGAGTATTAAGATGAAAAAGTCGAGACTGCTTGTGTATGTCGCGGCCACCATGCTTGCCTTTGGGCAGGTACCTGTGTGGGCGCAGCAATCCCTTATTCCGGAGGTCGTTCCCTATTCGGGGAAGCTTGACGCCAGCGGTGTTCCGTTCACCGGTACCGGATATTTCAAATTCACCATCGTGACCGGGAATGCGACGGCGGGGTATGCCACCCTGTGGTCGAACGACGGTTCGGTGGAGAGCAACCAGATTGTGGAAGTGCCCGCCGGTTCCCAGGCGGCTCCGGTCGTCTACGGCGATTTTCACGTGGATCTCGGCGCGGCGGGGATGAACCCCATCCCGGCCACCGCCTTCGGAACCTCGGAAGCGTTGCTGCGGGTGTGGTTCAGCCCCGACCCCTTTAACGTTGCATTCCAGGAGCTGACGCCTCCGCGTCCGTTCGGGAGTGTTCCGTATGCCTATACCTCCCTGACCCCGGGACCGCAGGGTCCGCAGGGTCCGCAGGGTGCCATCGGTGCCCAGGGTCCGGTGGGTCCGGTTGGACCGACCGGCGTCACCGGTTCCGTGGGTCCGCAGGGCCTGGATGGCCCCACCGGTCCGAAGGGATCGCAGGGTCCGCAGGGTGATATTGGTCCGAAGGGTGCCACCGGCGCCACGGGTGATGTTGGCCCGATGGGCCCGGTTGGCCCGACCGGCGCGAAGGGTGATACCGGTCCGCAGGGTCCGCAGGGCCTGAAGGGTGACCAGGGTCCGATTGGTCCGCAGGGCCTGCAGGGCAACCAGGGTCCGCAGGGTAACGTAGGTCCGCAGGGTGCCCAGGGCGCCACCGGTGCCAAGGGTGATACCGGCCCGCAGGGCGCACAAGGCCTCCAGGGCGTTGCCGGACCGCAGGGTCCGCAGGGCGCCACCGGTAACACCGGTTCTCAGGGTGCCGTGGGTCCGCAGGGTGCGCAGGGTGCTACCGGACCGGCTGGTCCGCAGGGTATCCAGGGTGCCACGGGTCCGCAGGGCTCCCAGGGTGCGCAGGGTAACGTGGGTCCGCAGGGTGCCACCGGCGCCACGGGCGCCAAGGGTGCCACCGGTGATACCGGTCTGACCGGACCGGCTGGTCCGCAGGGTGCCACCGGTGCCCAGGGCCCACAGGGCCTGAAGGGTGACCAAGGTCCGATTGGTCCGCAGGGCCTGCAGGGCAACCAGGGTCCGCAGGGTAACGTGGGTCCGCAGGGTGCCACCGGCGCCACGGGTGATGTTGGCCCGATGGGCCCGGTTGGCCCGACCGGCGCGAAGGGTGATACCGGTCCGCAGGGTCCGCAGGGCCTGAAGGGCGACCAGGGTCCGATTGGTCCGCAGGGCCTGCAGGGCAACCAGGGTCCGCAGGGTAACGTGGGTCCGCAGGGCGCTGCCGGCGCCACGGGTGCCACGGGTGCCACCGGTGATACCGGTCTGACCGGACCGGCTGGTCCGAAGGGCGCCACCGGTGACACTGGTCCGCAGGGTGCCCAAGGTGCCACCGGTGCCAAGGGTGACACCGGCCCGCAGGGCGCACAAGGCCTCCAGGGCGTTGCCGGACCGCAGGGTCCGCAGGGCGCCACCGGTAACACCGGTCCGCAGGGTGCCGTGGGTCCGCAGGGCCCGCAGGGTCCGCAGGGCTTGAAGGGTGACCAGGGTCCGATTGGTCCGCAGGGCCTGCAGGGCAACCAGGGTCCGCAGGGTAATGTAGGTCCGCAGGGCGCTGCCGGCGCCACGGGTGCCACGGGTGCCACCGGTGATACCGGTCTGACCGGACCGGCTGGTCCGCAGGGCGCTGCCGGCGCTACTGGCGCCACGGGTGCCACGGGTGCCACCGGTGATACCGGTCTGACAGGACCGGCTGGTCCGAAGGGCGCCACCGGTGACACTGGTCCGCAGGGTGCCCAAGGTGCCACCGGTGCCACCGGTGCCAAGGGTGATACCGGCCCGCAGGGCGCACAAGGCCTCCAGGGCGTTGCCGGACCGCAGGGTCCGCAGGGCGCCACCGGTAACACCGGTCCGCAGGGTGCTGTGGGTGCGCAGGGTGCGCAGGGCGCTACCGGCCCGGCTGGTCCGCAGGGTATCCAGGGTGCCACGGGTCCGCAGGGCTCCCAGGGTCCGCAGGGTAACGTAGGTCCGCAGGGTGCCACCGGCTCCACGGGTGCCACCGGTGCCCAGGGTCCTGTGGGTGCCACCGGTGCCACCGGCGCTGTGGGTGCCACGGGTGCCACGGGTATCCAGGGCCCCACGGGCCTGCAGGGTGCCACGGGTCCGCAGGGTGCCACCGGCTCCACGGGTGCCACCGGCGCCGCGGGTGCCGACGGCATCAACGGTGTCTCCGGCTACCAGGTGATCAGCTCCACCGTGACCGTACCGCCCGCACAGGCGGCGGCGGGTGGCGCGGCGACCTGCCCGGTCGGCAAGAAGCCGGTCGGCGGTGGCTACACCGGCCACGTGGGACTCGGCCTCTCCGGCCCGGCCCTGCGTCTGGTGGAGAACCTGCCCGACGGCGGGCTCAACCCCACCGGCTGGCGCGTGAAGGTGGACACCACGGGTGAAATCTCGGATAGCACCCTCACGGTATACGCCATCTGCGTGATCGCGAACTAACCCCAACGGGTGGGGGTGGCTTCGGCCACCCCCACCCCCTCTTTTTTGTGTGACCAAGGGTTGGACTGAGTATGAAACAAGATTCAAAAGCAGAGAACACCGGGAATCTGAACCTGTGCCCGGCCACCCGCAAGATCGACCTGATGCGGGGAGAATTTGAGATGAAGCCGCGGCGCTCCAACAAATGGAATCTGGCCAAAACCATGATCCTCGGGCTGGCCATGGCCGCCACCGGGCTGGCCGGAGCCACCGACTCCTGGGCCGTTACCGCTCCGGTTTCCCTGGGCACGGGCATGCAGTGCCCCAACGATATTGACAACATGCCGTACGACTGGTCCCTGGACCCCGCCGCTCCGGGCTACAGCGCAACCCCGGGTGCCGAGGACATCGACTGGAACGGCGACGGCGCGTACAACCACAAGAGTGGCCTGCCCATCGACCCCACGGCGGTATGCCGTCGGGTGGGCACCACCGACGGCTATGTGAAGATGCCGGACGGCAGCAACCTGTTCATTTTCGGATTCATGGACCTGACGGGAGTGCCCGAGGCAGACCTGATCGACTATAAATTCAAGGCTACGCTTCCGGCACCCGATATTGAAGTGGACGAGGGACAGTCCCTCTATCTGACGATCACCAACCTCGGGCTGTTGGTGCGCCCCGACCTGGCGGACCCGCATACGGTCCACTTCCACGGGTATGCACACGCGGTTTCGGCGTTTGACGGGGTGCCAGAGATGTCGGTTGCGGTTCCACCTTCGAGCAACTTTACCTATTTCTACAAGTTGAACGATCCGGGCACCTACGGCTACCACTGCCACGTGGAGCCGACGGAGCACATCGCCCTGGGCATGGTGGGCACGATTATCGTCAATCCGGCCCAGAACAACCCGGCCGCCGGGCAGTTCTTCGCCTACAACGATGGCGGCGCCGCGCCCAACACCCGGTATGACGTGGCCCAGGTGATTCACATGCACGACCTGGACGCGGACAAGCACCATAATCTGGAGACCGTGGCGGAAGGGCGCAACGTGTGGGCCGAGTTCAAGGCCAACTACTACACCTTCAACGGTCGTGCCTATCCGGAGACATTACTCCCGGCGGCGCCGGATCCGGCTGCCAACGTCATGCTGAACGGCGCTTCCGCCTACAAGGAAGACTATATCGCCCAGCCGTATTCGTCGCTGATTACGGCCAATGTGGGGCAGCGCATCCTGCTGCGCCTCAACAACCTGACCTACCGTTCGCACTCGCTGGTCATCCCGGGCATTCCCATGCACGTGGTGGGCAAGGATGCCAAGATCCTGCGCGGACCGGACGGCCCGGGTGGCGTTCCGGGCACCGACCTTTCCTACCATCGTTCAGCCCTGGCGCTGGCCGGGGGGGAAGAGATGGACGTGATTCTGGACACCACGGGGCTGGCTCCGGGAACGTATTTTCTGTACGGGCGCGAACTGGACACCCAGGCAAACCTGTCTCTGGCCGATCGCCAGGCAGGCCTGGGAGTGGACAACAGGGGTGGCATGATCACCGAGATCCGGTTGAACTAACCGGGAAGGCAGGGTGCCAGGAGTGGATATGAACGGCTTGACCGGCAGACATCGTTTGCCAACTATCGCGGAGATGGACCTATGCGCGGCGTAATGAAACGCATGCTGACGGCGGCAGGGGTGTCCGTCGGGATGCTTCTGATGGCCTTTACCCCGGCCAGTGCGGCGGTATTCAACCTGACGGCCGACGCGGGTGAGATCTCGATGCCGGACGGCGCCCAGATCTACATGTGGAGCTTCCGCGACAGCGCGGGCGGTTTCCGCTACCCGGGCCCGGTGCTCGACGTGCTGGTGGGTGACACGGTAACGGTCAACCTGACCAACGCGCTGCCGGACATGGACGGCCCCAGCGGCCCCATGAGCGCCGATGCGGTGTCGCTGCTGTTTCCCGGGCACGAGAACGTGGAGTTCTCGTCCGACGGCGGTGTGACCTGGGCGCCCACCGGCCCGGCCTACACCACCGGCGGCAGCAAGGAATCCCTGCGCTCCCTGGCGGGCGAGGCGGCTCCAGGACAGACCGTGTCCTATCGATTTGTGGCGGCCAAGCCGGGCACCTACACCTATTACAGCGGTACCTATCCGCACAAGCATGTGGATATGGGACTGGTGGGCGCGATCATCGTGCGCACCGGGCTGCCCAACCAGGCCTACTTCACCACCGGCAGCAACTACGACTATGAAGTTGTGCAGTTCTACAGCGCGGTGGACCCGGATCAGCACAAGCGGATCAAGGCGGGTCTGCCGTATCAGAACTCCGCCTATCTGCCCCAGTACTGGTTCGTCAACGGGCGGGCATTCCCGGACACCATCGCGCCGGACACGGTTTCGTATCTGCCCAACCAGCCCATGGGCGCGTTGCTGGCGCTGTATCCCAAGGAGCGGCTGCTGGTGCGCATGGTGACCTTCGATCGTGACATGCATCCGTTGCACAGCCACGGCAACCATCTGATGGTGCTGGCCCGCAACGGCCGCCCGCTCAGTTCCGACGGCGTGAACGGCGACCTGGCCATTGAGGAGTACACCCAGACCATGCATCCGGGAGACACCCAGGACGGCATCTTCACCTGGGATCCGCCCATGAACTTCGGGTTCGACGTGTATGGCGGAGACGTAACCCAGCCGGTGCCGGTGATCGTGCCGCCGGAGCACAACTCGGTGAACATCAACGTGGGTTTTGGCCAGTTGTTCAGCGGTACGGCCTATCTGGGCCACAAGGTGGACCTGGGTGCCGACGCACCGATCAACCTGAACGCCATGGGCGAGATGTACGTTCCGTTCCACTCGCACTTCGAGATCGAGTTGCAGAACGAGGGTGTGGGACCGGGCGGCATGCTGGCGGTGATCATGATCTGCGTGCCGGGCAAACCGTGCCCGGGTCACCCGTAGACGACCCACCCGAATCTCCCTCGGCAGCCACGTGCCGCCGGGGTTAAATCAAAAAAGGCCCGGACGATTCGTCCGGGCCTTTTTTGTTCAGGAAATCTGGATTCGGGAAGGGGGGGCTTCCCGGGCCGGTCGGGGCGGGGCTACCCCTTGAGCGCCTGGGCGCGGGCGTCGGCCTGCTGTCCCAGTTCATTCTGGCCGAGGCGGAAGGCCAGGGTGCTGATGTTGGCATGCACCCACCAGGTGTCCGGCAGACGTTCAGCCAGTTTCTGGAAATAGGCCAGACCGGGAGCGGCCCCGGAGGGAAGGGTGAAGAACGGCTCGGCAATGACCACGATGTCGCGTCCGGTCTGCTCCGCGTTCAGTTTCAGGCAACGGGCCGTGTGCACAAACGCGTTTTGCGCATCGCCCAGTCCGGCGAAGGCCGTCGCCGCCCCCTTGGCGTTGCGGTAGTGCTCCAGGCTTTTCGGCTGGCTGGCCAGAAAGTCGGCCAGGGCTTCCGCATAGCGACCGCGGGTAAGCCGGTATTCGCCCCGCCAGGAGAGGGAGCCGCCGGTGAAGGTATCGCTCTCCACCGCGCGGTTGTAATACTGCTCGGCCAGATCGAGCCGCCCCTGTTCCCGGTAGGTGACCGCCAGGTTGATGTGCACGATATGCCAGTTGGGCGACATCTCCTGGGCCTTTAAAAAATACTCCTGGGCGGTCTCTATCTCGCCTGCGGTCATGCGGGTCAGACCGTAGTTCACATAGGCGCGGGCGGAGGGGGCTTTTTCTATTACGTCCAGCCAGTAGCTCTCGGTGGTCAGAAACACCCGGTTGCGGTCGAAGGTGAGGGCGCCCAGCCCGCACAACAGCGCCACCAGCCCCGGCACATACAGGGGGAAGCCACGGCTTTCCGAGGCCATGCGTTCGGCGGCCCGGGCGGCGGGGATGATCCACACCAGCGACAGAATCCCGATGGGCAGATAGGGGCGGTGTTCGTTGAGCATTTCCGCCAGCGGCAGAATGGACGAGGTGGGGCTGAGCAGGGCCAGTGCCGAGATAGCCAGCACCGCCTGATGGGGCCGTTTTTGCCACCCGGTGATCAGCAGCGCGGTGACCAACGCCCAGCCGCCCGCCGCCACCAGCACCGTGGGCTCCAGCAGGCTGCGGTAAACCGGATAGTTGCCCTGGTCGGCTACCAGGTCCACCGGGGCGAACCACTTGCCCACATAGGCCCACCACACCACCAACTGGGTGTACAGGTAGTCCAGGTTGCCAATGCCGGTGCCCTCGCGGGAATCACCGAACGGAAAACGCGCCATGAGCGGGGCGCGAATGGCCAGATAGGCGGCGGTAGCCGCCAGAAACGGCGCCAGACGCCGTAACACCGACGGGGTGAGGGTTGCGGCCAGATCCCGAAAAAATCCGTTCCGGTGGCCCCCGGTGCGCGCAGTGTGCCACATCTCGAACATGAAGTAGACCGCCAGACACCCCACGGCCTCGATTTTTGAGAACAGGGCCAGCGTGTACAGGAGCGCGGCCATCGCCCGCCGAAGGCGGTTATGCGGACCCTCCAGGGAGTCCATGTACAGCAGGATGGACGGCAGTAAAAATGCGGCGGTCAACAACGACGAGCGGGCGGACAGGTAATTGACCACCCCGGACGCGGTGGGGTGCAGGGCAAACAACAATCCCGCGGCCAGTGGGATCCAGGCCCCGTCGGAGTGTTCCGGTTCGGAAAGCGCTATCACCCGGCGGCACAGCAGGTAGATCCCCACGGCGCACAGGAAGTGCAGCAGGATCTGGGTGAAGTGCCACCACGGCATGTGGTAGCCGCCCAGCCAGTAATTCAGGGCATAGGTGACCTGTAGCACCGGCCGGTAGTCCACATTGGCATACAGCACCGAAAAGGTGCCCGGATCGGTGAAATAGGACGGGATGTTGCCCAGGCTGCGGACGCTGGGGTTGTCCTCCAGAACGTGGGAACTGTCCAGCTGGAATACGTGATGGTAGCCGTTGGCGTACACCCCCAGACACACCAGCGCCAGTAAAAGCAGGTGCAGCGGCGTGTGCCACCGGGCGTTCAGGCGGCCGGAAGGGAACATGGATGAGGACCGGTCGGAGGGATGGCCCTCAACCGTGGAATTCAAGGCCGGTCACGATCACCCGTGCGGTCCCCTTCCACTCTTTGGGAACCAGATGCTCGATGGAATACCCGAAGGCCCGTTCCGAATGGCCCTTGAGCAGCCCCGCCTCGTCCACCGCTCCGTCGCGGGTGGCGATCACCGGCACGAACTCGGCGGCTGCCACCGGTTTTCCGTTCGCATCCAGCAGATCCGCCTGGATAACCACTTTTTTCAGGTCGCGGGTGCCACCGTTGGCCACCACGCCGTACAGGGCGCGGATCGTCTCGCCGCCGTCGGCGCCCTGGCGTCCCTCGCCGATGCGCACTTCCTTGACCATCATGTGGGTACGGATGTAGTTCGCCACTTCCGCTTCGGCGCTGCCTGCCGGGCGTGATTCGGCGCTGGGGGAGGACTGCGGGCCGGCACCGGCCGAATCCGCGGGTTTGGCGCCTTCCTTGGGCTGGCAGGCGGCCAGCAGAACAATAAACAGAATCGGGCTCAAGCGCTTGATCATGACCAACTCCCTGGCTTTCATGAACGTCCGTGTAACCGCCCGGCGTGGCGCGGGCAAAAAAACAGTGGTCCCCGGTTTGGCCGGGCGTATCTGCCGTATCGGCAAGTTTCCGGTCAACCTTATAGGGAACGATACCGGGAGTGATTCTACCCCCGTCCGGTCAAAACAGGTCGAGCAGGTTTTTGCCTTCCGGCTTTTCGAACACGCGGATCAGGTTTTCGTCCCCGGATTCCTCTGCCAGCGAGCGGGCGGTTTGCCGCTTCTTGTTGCGAATCTTCGGATCGGCCCCCTGATTGAGCAACAAGCCTACCACGCGCGGATGGCGACCGATGACGGCGCGGATCAGGGCGGTGTCTCCGGCCTCGTTCTGGGTGTTCACCTTGGCGCCTGCTTCCAGCAGGCGCTGGATCGTCTCCAGGTGCCCTTCGGAGGCGGCCAGCAACAGGGGTGTGTTTCCCTCCCGGGTGCGTGTGTCGGGCTGGGCTCCCTGTTTCAGCAGCGCGGCGATTACCCCGGAGTGTCCACCGAGGGCGGCCCGCGACAGGGCCGTGTGACCGGAGGCATCCACGTAGGCCACATTGGCCCTGGCGCCCAGCAGCACGCCGCAGGTCTTGACCGCGCCGGCATTGGCGGCGAACCAGAGGGCGGTACGGCCATCCTGGTCCCGATGATTCACCTGGGCCCCCGCAGCCAGCAATTGGCGGACGATTCCCAGGCTGCCGCGGGCGGCGGCGCGCAGCAGCGCGGTTTCGCCGTCGGGCAGGGCCATGTTGGGATCGGCTCCGGCCTTCAGCAGCACCTCCACGGTTTCGGCGCTGCCCTTCTGCACCGCCAGCATCAAGGCGCTGTCGCCATCCTTGCCCTGCCGCTCTCCAGCGCGGGCACCGGCCTTGAGCAGGGCGGTCACCACCTCGGTGTGACCGTTTTCCGCTGCCCACAGGATGGGGCTCCGGCCGTCTTTCTGGTAGGCATTGGGGTTGGCCTTGCGGGCCAGCAACAGGTTGACCGCTTCCAGGTGGCCCTGCCACGCGGCGCGGCTCAGAGGGGTGTGCCCCTCCGGGTCGCGGGCGTCCACCCTGGCGCCCTGGGCCAGCAGCTTTTTCATGGCCTCCGCCTGACCACGCCAGGCGGCCACCGCCAGGGTGGACCACCCCGCGTAAAGGGCGTCGTCGCCGCCGGCCTGCAACGCCTCCAGCGCCTCCACGGACTGAGGTATGGCGGGTTCCGCCGCCTGTGCGGTGCGGGTGGCACCCGCCGCTTCCAACTGGGCGACCAGCTTGCGGTGCTCCTTGCGCACGGCCACGTCGAGGGCGGTTTCTCCGTTCTTGTTCCGGGTATTGAGCCGGGCGCGGGCCTTGATCAGCAACTCGGTGGTCTTGGCGTGATCGTGCAGCGCCGCCAGGATCAGGGGGGTGTTGCCGTTGCCGTCGGTGGCGTTGACATCGCCCCCGGCGTCCAGCAGGGCGACCAGGGTGCGCGGACGCCCGTGGCGGGCGGCCAGGGTGACGGCGGTATCCCCGTATTTGTCCGCCAGGTTGGGCTTGGCGCCCGCCTTGAGCAGAATCCGCACCACCTTGAGATGCCCCTGGGCGGCGGCGTTCATCAGCGCGGAGTGCCCGGCGGCGTCGGTGGCGTTGGCGTCGCCCCCCTGTTTCAGGAGCCTGCGCACTTCGCGGTCATCCCCGCTCTCGGCGGCGGCCAGAAGGGCCGCGGTCAATTCCTGACGGCTGGGACGGTCCTTTTTACTTCCGAGGGTACCCTGGAGGGCTTCGGCGCGGGTCTGGGCCCCGTCGTGTCCCTGGGCGGAAGCCTTCTGATACCACACCAGGGCACGGTCGGCGCTCTGCTCCACCCCCGTGCCCGTTTCATAGAGGGTGCCGACCGAATACTGCGCCTTGGCGTGCCCCTGCTGGGCGGCGGCCAGCAGCCAGCGGAACGCGGCCTTCGGATTGTCCCCGGCGCGTCCGGAGCGGTACAGGGAGCCGAGCTGGTACTGGGCCTCGGCATCGCCCTTTTCCGCAATGGGGGTCAGCAGCCGGATGGCACGTGGATAGTCGCGCAGGCGCACGGCGGCCTTCACGTCATCCATGGGGTCCGCCAGCGCCGGGGCGGGCAGGGACAGGGGCAGCATCAGCAGCAAAAGGACGGCGACGGGCCACCAGCGCCGGGAAGGGGGTGCGGCGTCAGGCGGTGCCATATTTGGTGTCCACCTGAATGCCGATCTGTTTCAGGAATCCGGTGGGCAGGATGCCGCCGGCGCACACGATGATGGCGTCGTTGCTGAGCGTGTGCAGGGTGCCGTCGTGGTCGATCACCACCTTGTCCGGGGTGATTTCCTTGACCGTGCTTTTGAGCATCACATTCAGGCGCCCGGCTGCCACGGCGGCGTCCACCCGCTCCCGGTTCTTGCCCTTGGCGCGCCCGAAGGCGTCGCTGCGATAGGACAGGGTTACCGTGGTACCGGCCTGATCGGCGATGCTGGTGGCGGCCTCCAGGGCACTGTCGCCGCCGCCCACCACCAGCACATGCTGGCCCGTGTACTGCTCCGGGTCGATCAGCCGGTAGGTGACCTTGGGAGTTTCCTCGCCCGGCACATCAAGCTTGCGCGGGGTGCCCCGGCGGCCAATGGCCAGCAGCACCGCACGGGTCTTGTACGTGCCCTTGCTGGTTTTGACCACGAACCCCTTGCCGGAGGGGGTGATGTCGTCCACCCGTTCCTTGTAACTGATTTTGACCCCCGTCTTTTTTTCCACGTCGGTCCAGAACTCGAGCAATTTTTCCTTGGTGGTTTCCGTGAACCTGACCTTGCCCACGATGGGCAGGTCCACCGGCCGGGTCATGACCAGTTTGCCGCGTGGAAAGTTGTATACGGTGCCGCCCAGGGAATCCTGCTCCACGGTCAGGTAGCGCAGCTTCTTTTCCATGGCGCCCAGGGTGGCGGAAAAGCCCGATGGTCCGGCCCCCACGATCACCACGTCGTACCCGTCGCCCTTGCCCATGCCGGACAGTTTGGCAATGTTGTCCATGGCCTGGCGGCCCTGCTCCACGGCATTGCCGATGAGGCCCATGCCACCCAGTTCCCCCGCAATGAACAGTCCGGGGATGTTGGTTTCGAAGTTGGGTTTGACGTTGGGGATGTCCAGCCCGCGTTTTTCAGTACCGAACACCAGGGTGATGGCATCCACCGGGCAGGCGGTCTTGCAGGCGCCGTGGCCGATGCAGGCGGTGGGGTTGATCAGTTCCGCCTTGCCGTGCACGATGCCCAGCACCTCGTATTTGCTCTCCGGGCAGGCGGTGACGCATGAGGCGCAACCGATGCAACGAGACTCGTCGATGAGCGGATGCAACGATGCGGGTTCGGTGAGGCCCGCCTCCAGGTTTTCGCGCAGGACCCGGCTGCTTTTTTTGTGGGCGCTGGAGCGGCGACCTGCATAAAAAAGAAAGATCACCACCAGCGGGACGATATAGATCAGCAATTCCGGGTCGAAGGGCAGCTTGCCCAGAATTTCCGGACCAATCGGCAGTTTTTCCAAAGTTCTCCTCTCCGCCTCCCCCGTTCGGACTCCATCTAGATGGTAACCGCACCGGTCGGCGGCTTGGAAGTCCTCTGCATATTTTTTGCCATTCGGGAACGGAGATGACTCCCCGCTGGCCCGGTACCGGGAACTTTTCGGTCATCCGGATCGTCCAACCAAGTACGTGGGTGGATGGCGTGTACAATTCGGGGCGGGGTGCGGGGAGTTCGTTCGATTTTGAACACCGTGTGCAAAAATTGACTTCCCTCCGCGTAGAAATGCACCATTTCCCGTTGAGTGGACGCCAGAAACGGGCAGGGGGGGAGGGGCACAAGGTGTTGAAAAAAAGACACCTTTGCTTGAGATCCGATGCATGGCATATTCCTTGCTTACTAAACCGGGATTGGGCAGGGACCGCCGTTTGCGAGGACTTCGGGAGGTGAAATGGAAGATTTTTCCGGCATGGATATGGACGCACTGGAATCCTTTGATCCGTCGTCTGACCGCACCGGTTCCCGGGTTCACCCGGGAGGCTGGGGCAGCCTGGACGATGCCGGTCCGATGAAGGGCGATTTCTTTGGTCTGGATGTGGAATCGCGTCCGTTGAAAGGGGAGCCGGTATCCGGTGCGGAGCTGGAATCCCTTCTGTCACTGGCCTTTGGCGAGCACGCTTCGGAAATCGCGCGTCGGGTTGGGAGCGGTTCGGGAACCCCGTCGGGCTTGATCGGGCCGCCGCCTGGCGGCCACATTCAGGGTCCGATTGGTTCCGGCGCCGCGCCTCAGCCGGCGCCTCCGTTGCCGCAACGTTCCCGCTCCACCCGCGAGCAACTGGCCATGCTGCTGTCGGTGGCGTTTGGAGATGAAGCCGAACGCATCATGGACGCGGTGCAGGCACAAACCGCTGCCCAGGCCCCGGCGGATACCGCCATAGAAGATACCCAATCAACCGCCGCGCGTCAGGCGATCCGGCGCGAGGCAATGGCCCGCCTGGTGGCAATGACGCTGGGCGATAATGTGGCTGCCCCCAAGATGACTGCTCCGCAGGCCGCTGCCCCCAAGATGGCTGCTCCGCAGGCGGCTGCCCCCAAGATGGCTGCCCCGCAGGCCGCTGCCCCCAAGATGGCCGTTCCGAAACCGACATCGACCGCCGCGATCTCGAAGGCGGCCACCCCCCAGTCCACTCAGGAGGCCGGGCGTGAAGCCGCAGTCCGTAAACTGGTGGCGGCTGCCCGTACCCCGGCGGAGGCGCCGGACCGCAACGCGGCTGCGTTAAAGGCGATTATCGATGCGGCCCGCAATCCGGGTGAACTTCCCGCTGCCCGTGCGGCTGCGGTGGTGACGGTGAAGCCCGCCGCCCAGACCGTGCCCGCCCCGGCGCCCCAGGCCACTCCCAGGGTGGCCATTCCCAAAATTTCCACGCCCGCGCCGCAGGTGACACCCGCTGCCGTGCCTCAGGTTGCACCCCAGGACTCCCTGGCCGCTCAGGTGGCCGCGACGGTGTCCGCAGTGCGTTCCAAGGAAGCCGCCAGCCAGGTGGTGCCCGTGTCGGCTCCGGCGGCGGACCCGGCCCCGCAGGTCCAGCAATGTGCCTCGACCCCGGCGCGCAAGTCCGGTGGCCCCGGCCGCCCGCACGTGCCGTCCGGCCGTTCCGGTGGGGGTGGCCAGGATGGTGCGCCGAAGGCCAAGAAGGCCGCTGCGGTTCCGGCCGCCAAGGCCAGTCCGATTCCGGTTCCCGAACCGCGCCCGGCCAACGACCCCGCCGTTCCGGATGCTTCCTCCGGTCTGGGGTGGGGGCTGTTCATGTTTGCCGTGTTCGGCGCCACCCTGTATGGATGGACCCAGCGCGAGACCGGCTACCTGTCCGCCGAAACCGGTACCGGTTACTACCTGGGCATTGCCGGGGCGGTGATGATGGCCTTGTTGCTGCTCTACCCCATGCGCAAGAAAATGAATTTCATGCGCCGCATGGGACCGGTCAAGTACTGGTTCCAGACCCACATGATCATGGGGGTGGTGGGGCCGCTGCTGGTGGTATTCCATTCCAATTTCGCCCTGGGTTCCCTGAACAGCCAGATCGCCCTGTTCACCATGCTGGTGGTGGCCTTCAGCGGCCTGTTCGGGCGATTCATGTACACCAAGATCCATCACGGCCTGTATGGGCGCCGCGCCACCGCCGCCGAAATGCGCATGGGTTTGAAATCCGCGCACGGTACACTGGAGGGGGACATCGAATTTCCCGAAGAGATGAATGAGCGGTTGCTGCGGCTGGAAAAGTGGCTGAACGCCCCCACCGGGGTGATTGGCCGCACCTGGCGGCTGCTCACCGTGCGCCCTCGGACCATCTGGACCCGGCTGCGCATCCGGCGCGTGGCGCGGGTGGCCCTGAAGCAGCGCGCCGAGCAGGACGGGTGGGACCGCAAGACGTTGTCGCGCCATCGCAAGGCGTTGCGCAAGCATTTTAAGGAATACTACCGCTCCGTGCATTCGGTGGCGGAGTTCGGCTTTTACGAACGGATTTTTGGCCTGTGGCACCTGTTGCACTTTCCCCTGTTCCTGATGATGGTGTTTACGGCGCTGATCCACGTGCTCGCGGTACACATGTACTGATGCCGCACCGGCATTTTTTCGTCCGGCGCGCCCTGGTAGCGGCGCTGGCGCTTTTTATCATGGCTGTGCTGACGTTTCCCCATAGCGCCCTCGCCGGTCCGCTTGAGCGGCTGGTAATGCCCGGCGAGTTGATTTCCGGGCACGCCAAGTACGAGGACACCTGCACCAACTGCCACAAACGGTTCAGCAAGGGGGTGCAGAACAACCTGTGCCTGGACTGCCACAAGGATGTGGCGTCCGACGTGGGTAAAAAACGCGGGTTTCACGGCCGTTCCCCCCAGGTGGCGAATCAGGAGTGTCAGGTCTGCCACACCGATCACGTGGGCCGGAGTGCCGATGTCGTGGGCCTGAACCGCGAAACCTTCGATCACAACCAGACCGATTACCGCCTGAAGGGACGCCATCAGCGCGTGCGTTGTGACGGCTGCCACAAGCCGGACAAGAAGTTCCGCGATGCCCCCGCCACCTGTCTTGCCTGCCACAAGGAAGACGATGCCCACGACGGGCGGCTGGGGGAAAAGTGCGAGGACTGCCACTCCACCGCCGGCTGGAAGAAAACCGCCTTCGACCACGACAAGACCGACTTCCCCCTCAGGGACTCCCATATGGACGTGGCCTGCGCCATGTGTCACCCGGGAGAGAAGTACAAGGGGGTGCCCGACACCTGCGTCGCCTGCCACAAGATCAACGACGTGCATCGGGGCGCCAACGGCGACAAGTGCGAGGATTGCCACACCCCGGACAAGTGGGACCGGGTGCGGTTTGACCACGACAAGGACACCGATTTTCCCTTGAAGGGCAGCCACAAGGAGGTCACCTGCAAAGCGTGCCATACCGGCGACCTGTACAAGGACGAACTCAAGACCGATTGCCACAGTTGCCACAAGAACGACGACGAGCACAAGGGGCGCTACGGGGAGAAATGCGACTCCTGCCACACGCCCAGGGCGTGGGACCGGGTGATCTTCGACCACGACAAGGACACCGATTTCCGCCTGAAGGGCGCCCACGAAAAGGCCCGTTGCCGGTCCTGTCACAAGGGGGTGCTGTACAAGGAGGAGCTCAAGACCGACTGCTATGCCTGCCACAAGGGGGACGACGTGCACGACGGGCGCCAGGGCGAAAACTGTGCCCAGTGCCACCGGGAAACCGGATGGCGGGATCAGGTGCGCTTTGACCACGACCTGACGCCGTTTCCGCTCATCGGCCAGCACGCGGTCACCCCGTGCGAGGAGTGCCACCTGGACCGGCGCTACGTGAAAACCGAAGGGGAGTGCTATGCCTGCCACAAGAAGCAGGACGAGCACAAACGGCGGCTGGGAAGCCTGTGCGGCACCTGCCACAACCCCAACGGGTGGCCCCTGTGGTCCTTTGACCACAACCGGCAGACCGAGTTCAAGCTGGACGGCAAGCACGAGGGGTTGGACTGCCTCGCGTGCCACAAAACGCCCTCAAAAAAGGGTGTCAAACAGCCCAACACCTGCGGTGCCTGTCACCTGCAGGACGATGTCCACAGCGAACAGTTTGGAAGAGACTGCGGCCGGTGCCACACCACCGAGTCGTTTTCCGATATCACCATTGAACGGTGATCGAATTTTTATTGGCCGGTTGCGGGCGCGCACTGAGGTAAACCGATGATGCATCATAAAAGCACATCCGATGGGGTCTTCGGGAGCTGGTGGGGGGTACTCCTGCTGGCGGCAGCGCTGCTGGCCACCTGGCTGATTCCGGCCATGTCCGACGCGGCCCAGCTGTCCGGGCGCCCCCAGTTCGACCACTTCAAGAGCGGTTTTCCGCTGACCGGCGCGCACCAGCAGGTGGAGTGTGAAAGCTGCCATATCCGCGGCATCTTCGAGACCACCCCCACCCAGTGCGCCGCCTGCCACACCCGCGCCGGGCGGGTGAGCGGATCGCGCAAGCCGCAGAACCACATCCAGAGCACCGACTTTTGCGGCGACTGCCACACCACCAACAGCTGGAACCCGGTGGCGCGGGTGGACCACGCCTCCGTGCTGGGCAGTTGCGCCAGTTGCCACAACAACACCGTGGCCCCGGGCAAGACCCCGACCCACCCGCAAACCAGCGCCCCGTGCAGCGACTGCCACACCACCACCGCCTGGGGCATGATCCGTTTCGACCATACCGGCATCGTGGGCAACTGCTTCCGCTGCCACAACGGCGTGGACGCCAGCGGTAAATCGGCTTCCCACATTCCCAGCAGCAACGTCTGCGAGGACTGCCATACGCCGACCACCTGGTTCAATGCGCGCTTCGACCATACCGGCGTGACCGGCAGTTGTTCCACCTGCCACAACGGCACCACCGCCACCGGCAAGCACGCAGCGCACCCGCTGACCACCAATTTCTGCGAAAGCTGCCACAACACCACCAGCTTTGCCACCGTTACCCGCGTGGACCACGCGGATGTGCTCGGGGAATGTTCCACCTGCCACAACGGCCTCATTGCCACCGGCAAGAGTGCCACCCACATCCCGAGCAGCAACCTCTGCGGCGACTGCCACACCACCGCCGCCTGGGCCAACGCGGTGTTCAGCCACGCCCAGGTGACCGGCGGCTGTTTCAGCTGCCACAATGGCACCACCGCCATCGGCAAGAACGCCACCCACATCCAGACATCCAGCCTGTGTGAAGCCTGCCACAGCACGGTGTCGTTCATCCCGGCCCTGCGGGTGGACCACCTGGAAGTGATCGGCACCTGTTTCAACTGCCACAACGGCACCACCGCCATCGGCAAACATGCCACCCACGTGGCCAGCGACAACACCTGCGACAACTGCCACACCACCAACGCGTGGATCCCGGCCTCTTTTGATCACAGCGCGGTGGCCCCCGGCACGTGTTCCACCTGCCACAACGGCATTACCGCCACCGGCAAGACGGCTACCCACGTGCAGACCACCGCCAGTTGTGACAGTTGCCACTCCACCGTGGCCTGGCTGCCGGCCCGGTTCGATCACGCCAACGTTTCGCCCGGCACCTGCAACTCCTGCCACAACGGCACCAACGCCACCGGCAAGACCAGCACCCACTTCCAGACCGGCCGCTCGTGCGACTACTGCCATACCACCACCGCCTGGATTCCGGACACCTTCCGCCACCAGTCCCCGAACTATCCGGGCGACCACCGGTTGGCGCTGGCCTGCACCCGCTGCCACGGTTCCAACAGCGAAACCGTCACCTGGCGGGCCCCGGCCTATCAGCCGGATTGCGCCGGGTGCCACTCCGGGAATTACCGCTCCGGGCCGCATGAAAAGTATCCCGGTGTGAACTACACCGTTTCGGAGTTGAGGGATTGCTCGGGGTCGTGCCACGTGTATACGAATTCGAGCATGACCACCATTCTGGACAGCCGTTCACGCCAACACCGCGTGTCCGACAGCGCCTTTTAACCACAGGGGAGGGGAAGACATCATGCGTTTGCATGCGGGTGCCGTACTGGCGGCGGCCGTGCTGGGAATCTGCCTGGGCCTTGCGGCCCCGGTGGCGGCACAGCCGGTGCGTCAGGGGGTGATGGAGGACGTGTCCATCGATACCACCGCCGAAGGGCTGGTGGTGCGCGTGGAGTTCCGCTTTATCGCCCAGTACGTGGACCACTTTCCCCATGACCCGGCCAGGGAAGTGGTGGTGCGGGTGCGCCGCCTGCCGGACGGACAGTTCCCAGAGGACGACATCCTGTTCGGGCGCGAGGCGGCGGTGCTTCCGGAACGGCCCGGCCTGCCGCGCCTGAGCATCCTGTATGAAGGGGACGCGGGCCCCGAAGGGGACGAGCCGAGCGGGCAGCAGCGCGGCATCCCGTATCTGATTCTGCGCTTTGATCAGGCGGTGCCGTTCGACGTGCGCCAGGGCAAGGATTATCGCAGCATCGAGATCGTCCTCCCGGCACCGCAGCCGGAGCCGCAGGAAGTGCCCCAAAACGCGCCCCAGGAAGCGCCCGGGGAAGCGCCCGGGGAAGCGCCCGGGGAAGCGCCCGGGGAAGCGCCCGGGGAAGCGCCCGGGGAGATACTGCCCGAATTTCCGGACCCAACTCCGGACCCGGCGCCGGATCCATCCACCGTTCTGTAACAGCACGTTATTTAAATCGTTTTTTATTGAACAAAAGATATACCCGAATCATGCCCGCCACCTCATTTCCATACCGCCTGCTGCTGACGCTGCTCTGCGCCTGCGCGGCGCTGTTTTCCTTTGCCGCGAACGCGCAGGCCGCGCCCAAGGTGAATCTGAACAACGGCTACGTGATCCAGATTTCCCTGGAGAAGAAACCGGTGGATCCGAAGGCGTTGCCGGCTCTGGATGCATTTCGCGACTACCGCCTGTATCAGACCTCCTTCACCAAGGGCGGCACCACCTGGTACCGCTTGCGGCTGGGGTTTTTTCCGGATATGGAGAGCGCCGAAAAGGTGCGCCGGACGCTGCTGTCGGAATACGCGGACGCGTGGATCACCCGGGTGGGGATGCAGGAGCGCAAGGACTCCGCCGCCGGCGCCATCGAGCCGCGTGGACGGGCGACCCGGACCCGTGACGCCAAGCCGGAGCCAAAGGGAGATGGCATTTTCGCGGTGCAGTTGTGGCGCGGTACCCGCGCGCCCGATCCGGCTCACCTGCCCGACCGGCTGGAGTTCAAGCAGCACCGGCTGTATGTGGAGGAGCAGGTTCGGGGCGACACCACCTACTATCAGTTGCGGGTCGGATTTTTCGACAGTTCGGCGGAGGCTGCCCCGGTTCAGCGCGCCCTTTCCCGGGATTTTCCCGGTGCCTGGGTGACGGAAGTGACCAAAAAGGAGCGCCGTTCCTCCCGTCGCTCGGTGGTCAAGCCGGAGCCGCGCACCGTGGCCCGGGCCGCCACCCCCAAACCGGCTCCGACTGCCACGCCCAAACCGGCTCCCGCCGCGGATCCGCAACCGGCTCCGGCGGCCAATGTGGCGCCGTCGGTGCCGTTGCCGAAGGGCAACTTCGCCATTCAGTTGCGGCAGGACAGCAAGCCGATCACCGCCGCGGGACTGCCCGATCTGCCGGAGTTCGCCCGCTATCTGCTCTATGTGCACAAAACCCGGTCCGGAAACCGCACCCGCTACCAGTTGCGTCTCGGTTTCTTTGCCGAAAAACCGGATGCGCTGCGCATTCAGCAGCGGGTGGCCACGGCCTTCCCGGGCGCCTGGGTGACCGAGGTTTCCGAGGCCGAGCGGGTGGCTGCTTCGGCCCATGCGGTCACGCCGCGCACCGTGGCACCGGTGGCCGTGGCCGATGCGCCCAAGGGGGACGAAGCCCTGCTCAAGAAGCTGATGGACGACGCCCGTCGGGCCATGGTGGACTCCGATTACGACACCGCCGTGCGCCTGTACACCAAAGTGCTGCGTTTCGCGGATCATCCCTATCAGCAGGATGCCCTGGAGTATCTGGGGCTGGCCCGCGAGCGCAAGGGGCAGTTCGCCCACGCCAAGCAGATCTATACCGATTTTCTGGAGCGCTATCCCGACGGCGACGCGGCGGCCCGTGTGCGCCAGCGTCTGGCGGGCATCATTACCGCCGCCGGGCCGGGGCAGCGCCAGGAACTGCGCAAGGTGACGCGCGCCCAGGGGCAGGTGCACAAGGACTTTTTCGGCGGTCTGTCCCAGTATTACCGGCGTGATGTGACCACGGACCCCACCGGCGTGGTGAGTACCGACCTTTCGCTTCTCAATACCGATCTGGATCTCACCTGGCGGCGCCGTAGCGACCGGCTGGATTTCCGTTCCCGGATCACCACCGGCTACCGGCGCGACTTTGCCAACCAGTCCAACAGCGAGGGACGCCTCACCGCCGCCTATGTGGATGCCCAGTTCCAGCCCACCCGCACCAACCTGCGTGTGGGGCGGCAGACCCTGAGCACCTCCGGTGTGCTGGGGCGCTTTGACGGCACCCTGTTGCGCCAGAACCTGGGCGGGCGGTTGAAGGTCAACCTGGTGCGGGGCTATCCGGTGGAGATTTCCACCGGCAACACCATCAACCGCCGCCGCGAATTCAACGGCGTCAGCGTGGACATCGGCACCCTGTTCAATCACCTGGACATGAACTTGTTCAAGATCGAACAGACTGTGGACGGTATCTCCGACCGCGATGCGGTGGGTGGCGAACTGCGCTTCTTCTCGGAGCGCCGGTCGTTCTTCACGCTGGTGGATTACGACCGTTCCTATCAGGAATACAACACCATCATGTTCGTGGGGAACTGGCGCTTCAAGAGCGAGACCACCCTGAACCTGGTGCTGGATTACCGCAAGAGCCCGGTGCTGACCACCACCAATGCATTGCAGGGGATGGTGGATACCGCCACCCTGACGCCGATCACGACCATTGAGCAACTGCTGACCCTGCTGACCGAGGATCAGGTTCGTCAGGCCGCCCTGGACCACACTCCGCTGTCCCGCTCCCTCACCCTGGGGGGCACCAAGCCGTTGTCCAAGAAAACCCAGATCAGTGCCGACATCACCGCCACCAAGCTGAGCGCCACGCCGGGTACCATCGGGGACCCCACCCTTCCCGGAGCGCCGATTAAGGATATTCCCGGCATGCCGGAGAGCGGCCCGGATTATTTCTACAACCTTCAGTTCATCACCAGCGGCCTGCTTCAGGAGGGTGACATCACCATCCTCGGGGCGCGCCTGGCGGATACCGACTTTACCCGCACCCTTACCTTCACCGCCAACAGCCGTTTTCAGGCGGGCCCCAACTGGCGCTTCAACCCGCGCCTGCGGCTGGACCTGCGGGACGACCTGCGCAACAACGCCGAGGAGACCGTGTGGCGTCCGGAGTTGCGTCTGGACTGGCGGGCGGGGCGCAACATGCGCTTCGAACTGGAAGGGGGACAGGCGTGGAGTTCCCGCAAGATCGCCGGTGCCACCGAAAAGACCGAAACCTGGTTCATCGCCCTGGGCTACCGCATCGACTTCTGACCCGGCTTCCAGGGGGGGTTGTACAAAAGTGTGCGGAACACGGATACGTAAATGCACGTAATTCGCCGATATCCGCATTCCGTGTGCAGCGAACCCATTGGAATATTTCGTTTTATCCGATAAATGGGAAATGGCGCGGATTTTGAATCCATTTCGGGCTGGATTGCACGGTGTGTAACGGAGGATATCGCCATGAATCATCAGGCCAGTGCCCGCATCATGCTGGCGGCCACCAGTTGCCCCTGCTGCGGCGCCGGGGAGTTGGAACTGCATTCCACCTGCATGAGTGGGGGGGATAGCTACCGGGCGGCCTGTACCGCCTGTCAGGCGGAAGTGACCGTTTCCCGCGCCCACGACCACAGCGGACAGGAGCAACCGTGCCGGGTGTGTGGCAGTGGCCAGTTGAGCGGCGTCATGCACTGCGAGACGGAATCCCACCAGCGGCATCTGGTGATGCAATGTGACTACTGCGCCGCCACTTCCATCCATCTTTCCGCCGCTTAGACAGCCTCTGCGCCCGCCCGCCGGGTTGCCAAAATGTAAATCTTCTGGAACAGTGGACCGACCGGCATGGCCATGGATGGCCCGCCGGGGTTCGATTATCCCCTGCCTGGGAGAGGGAACGATGGGGTTTGCTGATATCACCGGTGCGCGTGTCAACGGCCCGCATTTTTCCTGGTTTTTTGCCCTGATGCTGGCCGGGGTGTTGGCCGCCTGCAGCGGCGGAGGCCCCCTCGGCACGCCGGAGGGCAGCCCGGGCGGCCCTGCCTCCATCCCCCAAACCACCGCCGCGGACAGCGCGAGCCTGGACGTCGCCCTCACCTCGTCGGCGAATCTGGTGGTGTCGCTGGTCAAGCCGTCGGCGATCGAGCAGACCGCCGTGTCCCAAGTGGTCATCGTGTTCAACAAACGCATGGTGGAACTGGGCGACATGGAGGCCTCCGCCCAGGGCCTGCCGGTGTCCATCACCCCGCAGCCCGATTGCAGCTGGCGGTGGCTGAACACCACCAGCCTGGCCTGCTGGCTGGACGGCGAATTGCCCCTTTCCACCGCCTACGAGGTCAAAATCGCCGCCGGGATGAAGGCTCTGGACGGTACCGTTCTGGAAAAGGATCACGTCACCCGGTTCGCCACCGCCACCCTGCGGGCGGCCGGGCAACAGGTGGAATTTACCGACAGCCCGGTGCTGCCCACGGTTACCGTATCGTTTAACCAGCCGGTTAAACAGGACTCGCTGGAAGCGGCGGCGGCCTTCAAGTGCAACCTGTTCGGCAGTGGCGTTTCGGCCACGGTGCGGCCGTTGGGCGAGGATGAGGAGCGGGGGCGATTTGACGCCTCCCGCAGCTTTTATTTCACGCCGCAAAAGGATCTGGGTGCGGATGATGGCTGCAAGCTGATACTGGACCGGGGCAAGATGGTGGCCGTGTCCGGCCCGCTTCCGGCGCAGCGGGACATCGAGATCAACTTCCGCACGTTCCCCGATTTTTTCGTGCGGGAATTCGCCTGCGGCTGGCGCAACAAGACCACCGGCGGCACCCGAACCGAGTCGCTGGACCTGAAAAAATGCGATCCGGGCGACAGCGTGCACCTCCGCTTTTCGGTGCCCACCACCAACGGTCAACTGGCCGACCGCATCACCGTCACCCCCCACGCGGGCTGGCTGCCGGGCGGGTACAACTCGCCGGAATACCTGAAGGACAACCCGGATAACGTGGCCCACGGCTACTCCCTCAGCCGCCCGTTTGGCGGGGAAGCCACCTATCAGATCGCCCTGGACCCGGCCATTACCGACCGCTTTGGCCGCCCGCTTCAGGGGGCGAAGGCGTTTTCCTTCGAGACCACCCACTTCGATCCGTCCCTCGACCTGGAGCACAGCACGGCGGTGATTGAGGCCAAGGGCCCGCATCAGGTGGGGTATACGGCGGTGAACGTGAAAAACTTCCGCCTCAACCTGATGGGCAGCCGCGACTCCAAAAACCTGGATTACATCGGCCTGGACCGCAACTGGAGCAGCCGCTGCGACCTGGAAAAGGCCGATCCGCGTGGCCTGTTCGAGGCCCACGATGTCCAGACCGAGGCCGGATGGGACATCCCGGCGGTCAACCCGCTGGACTTCCGGCTGCTGAAGCCGGACCTCCCCAACGGCTTTCTGATCGGGCGCGCGGACGAGGTATACGACCTGGACGGCAAGCGGGTGGACGTGGATCACCGTGGCAACCCCATTTGCCCCAAGACCTTCCAGGTGCAGATCACCGACTTCGGCATCACCGGCAAGATGGGCTATTTCAACAGTGGCGCCTGGGTGCATTCCCTGAAGGACGCCACCCCGAAGCAGGGCGTGGTGGTGCGCGTGGTGGACGAGAACGGCAACACGCGCGCCTATGCCGGTACCGATGCCAACGGTTTTGTGTCCCTTCCGGGATTGCGGGAGCTCGATCCGGCCCGCAATGTGGGCAGCTACGGCGATGACACCCTGTTTCTGGTGGCCGAGACCGCGGACGATTTCTCCTTCGTGGACTCCCACCGCTGGACCGGCGGAATCCGCAGCTGGGACTTCGGCGTGCCGTCGTCCAGACTGACGGCCAAAAACAACTTCCGCATGAACGTGGTGAGCGACCGCCCCCTGTACAAGGCGGGCGATACGGTGCGGCTGAAAATCTACGCCCGCCAGTGGGACCATGAATCGCTCAAGCTGCTGGACCCGGCGGAACGCATCCTGACCGTGCAGGTGGCCAACTTCCGGGGCGACCCGGTGCTGGCGGACACGGAGATGAAGCTCAACGAATTCAGCACCGGCGATCTGGAATTCACCCTGCCCGCCAATGCGGCCATGGGCGGCTACACGGTATACGTGAAGAACATTCACGGCCACGCCCTGGTCGAGAGCGAGGCGTTCCGGGTGGAGGAATACCGGCTGCCCACCTTCAAGGTGACGGTGGAAAAACCGGGCGAGTCGTTCCAGGTGACCGACGCCATTCCGGTCAACGGCAACGCGGCCTATCACTTTGGCGGTCCGGTGCAGGGGGTGCGGGGCACGCTGAACGTGAGCTGGCAGGGGCAGCCGTTCCGGCCCAAGGCCCCCGCGCTGGAGAAATACACCTTTGCCAGCGACACCGGCTATTACCAGGGCAGCCCGTATACGGTGGTCAACGAGTCGCTGGCCACCGACGCGGACGGCGTGTTCCGCAGTCTGGTGACCCTGCCCACGGGGCGCGTCAACGGCCACGGCACGGTCACCATGGAGGCGCGCTTCCCGGATGATTCCGGGCGGGAGATCGCCGCCCGCACCCGCACCACGGTGCACCCCACCAACTTCTATCTGGGTCTGCACACCAAAGAGTGGGTGTTCGAGCCCAAGCAGGATATGGAGGTGCAGGTGGTGGCGGTGAGCCCGGAAGACAAACCTGTGCCCGGCGTGTCCGTGGACCTGATTCTGAAAAAGCGCGAATACAACACCGTGCGCCGCCGGGGGGCGGGCAACTACTTCCATTACGACACCACCACCACCGACAAGGAGATGGCGCGCTGCACCGTCACCACCGCCAGGCAGGCGCAAAGCTGCCCGCTTGCGCCCAATTCCGCCGGGTATTACATGGTGCAGGCGGAGGCCCGCGACGGCAGGGGCCGGCCGGTGACCACCACCATCGGCCGCTATGTGACCGGACCGGAATACATCGGCTGGTGGCGTCAGGACAACGACCGCATCGACCTGATTCCGGAGAAGAAGGAGTATGTGAAGGGCGACACCCTGCGGGTGCTGGTCAAATCGCCCTATGAGGAGGCGCGGGCGCTGATTTCGCTGGAGCGGCACGGCATTCTGCACCGGGAGGAACGCACCCTTACCGGCGGCGCCCAGGTGCTGGAATTCCCCATCGACCGGGACGCCCTGGTGCCCGGTTTTTACCTGTCCGTGGTGCTGCTGTCCGGGCGCACCTCCGAAAAAATCGAGGATGGCGTCGATCTGGGCAAGCCGTCCTTCAAGATGGGCATGATCCGTGTGCCGGTAAGCGATCCGTCCACCCGTCTGGCGGTCACTTCCGGCACCGCCAGCGCCGAGGTGGAGCCGGGGGCCACGGTGACCGGGTACGTGTCCGTTGCCGGTCCCGGGGGCAGGGCCGTGGATGCCGAGGTGATGGTGGCGGTGGTGGACGAGGCGGTGCTGCAACTGGCCGGGGACTATGCGGCCAAGTACGAGGTGCACGACTATTTTTACGAGCTTCCGCCGCTGGACGTGACCACCAGTGAAACCCTGATCCACCTGATCGGCCGCCGCCATTACGGCAAGAAGGGGGCCGATCCCGGCGGCGGTGGCGGCGCGGGCGAGGAGCGTCTGCGCGAGTTGTTCAAGGCCGTGGCCTACTGGGAACCGGCCCTGCGCACCGGGGCGGACGGCAAGGCCCAGTTCACCTTTACCGCGCCCGATAACCTGACCACCTGGCGCATCATCGCGGTGGCGGTGGATACTAAGCACCGCTTTGGCACCGGCACCGACGGCAGTTTCAAGGTCAACCAGAAGCTGATGCTGGAATCGGCGCTGCCCAATTTCGCCACCGAGGGGGATGCCTTCGACGCCCGTTTTGTGGTGCACAACCGGGTGGAGGGGCCGCTGGACGTGGACGTCTCGCTCACCCCCGGTCCGCTCAAGCTGGCCGGGCCGGGCGAGCAGCCGGTGACCGTGCCCGCCGGGGGCAAGGGCATCGTGCAGTTCCCGCTGACCGCCCCGTCCCACGCCGGGGCGGGCAAGGTGGAAATTCGTGCCCGCTCCGGTGAACTGTTCGACGGCATGCGCCTGCCGTTCAAGGTGGTGCCGTTCGCCACCCCGGCGGTATTCGCCACCTATGGCTCCACCACCACCGACGGGGTCACCGAAGGGGTGCAGATTCCACCCGGCATCCGCACCGACGTGGGCGGCATCGAACTGCTGGTGTCCAGCTCCGTGCTTTCGCACCTGAACGACGTGTTCCGCTACGTATTCGAGTATCCGTACCTGTGCTGGGAACAGCGCCTGACCAAGGCGCTCATGTACCGAAACGCGGTGGCGCTGGATGGCTACCTGGACCCCGAGGTGAAGGTGGCGAAGCAGGCCGCCAGCGGCCTCATTGCCCAGACCATGAGCGATGCGGCGCGCTTCCAGACCCCGAGCGGCGGCTTTGCCTACTGGAGCCCGCGCGACGAACTGGCCGATCCGTACCTGTCCGCCTATACCGGGCTGGGCATGCTGTGGCTGGAGGAGGCCCGCTATCCGGTGCCCGCCGATGTGAAAACCCGGCTGCACGGCTATCTGGACAACCTGCTGCGCAACGACTCCGCCTGGCCCTGGTATTACAGCAAGCGCTCCAGGGCCAGCGTGCGCGCCATGATCGGCTACACATTGCTGCGCAACGGCCGCAACACCGGCTCCGCCATGAGCAACCTGTATGGCGACCGGGAACTGCTCAGCCTGTTTGGAAAGGGCTTTTTGTGGATGGGGCTGAACCTGGCCCAGAACACCGGCGGCATGGCCGAGTCGCTGGCCGGGGAGATCCGCTCGCACATGGAGATCACCTCCGGCAAGGTGCAGTTCCAGGAGACCAACGACGACGGCTGGGGGCGCATCCTGCACACCACCACCCGCACCAATTGCCTGTTGCTCACCGCGTTCACCCAGGTTGCCGGATCGGAACAGCAGACCACGCCGCTCACCCGTTTCATCACCGAAAGCCGCAAGGCCGGGCGCTGGAACAACACCCAGGAGAACCTCTACTGCACCAACGCGCTGGTGGACTATGCCCGGATCTACGAAAAGGACACGCCGGACTTCACCGTGTCCGGCTCCCTGGGCGGGCACGACATCGGCAGCGAAACCTTCAAGGGCTTCGACGCCAACCCGCGCACCTTCTCCTATCCGTTCGCGGCGGACGATCCGGGCCGCCAGACGGAACTTAAACTGACCCGCAAGGGCACCGGGCGCGCCTATTACACGGCGCGCATCCGCTTCGCCTATCAGGACGTGCCGGGGGACCCGGTGAACGCGGGAATGACCGTGGCGCGGGAATATGCCGTGCACCGGAACGGCGCCTGGCAGCCCCTGGCGGACGGCGGCGAGATCAAACGGGGCGAGATCGTGCGCGTGAGCCTGAAGGTGGGCATCCCCGCCGAGCGCCTGTTCGTGGCCCTGAGCGACCCGCTGGCCGCCGGGCTGGAGCCGATCAACACCGCCCTGGCCTCCGCCAGTAAAGCGCTGGCCCAACTGGGCGAGGGCGACAACAGTTCCGGCGGCTATTCCTGGAACGAGGACGACCTGTGGTACGGCGCCTACCGTTCCGGCGGGTTCTACCACCGGGAGATGGGGCTGGAGGCGGTGCGCTGGTTCGCCGACTTCATCAGCCCCGGCACCTACGAAATGGCCTATGTGGCGCAGGCCATCGCCACCGGAACGTTCTCGGCCAACGCGCCGATCGTGGAGGAAATGTATGCCCCGGAGACGTACGGGGCTGGGGTTCCGGCGCGGTTCGTGGTTGCGGAGCCGTAAGGGAGTGATTGGGTGGCGACCCGGCGGGCGGAAGCCGGGGTTGCACAGGTGATAGGGATACAGGCCTTGAACTCGAGCAGGAAACCCATTGACCGGTGGTGACCGCCATTGTTCCCGTTGAAACGACATAGGTACGGGTATCCGTGGAACGTCCCGGCCCGGCTGCTTTGGGTGGGTGCGTCCCTCTGTGCCGTGCTCGCCGTCATGTGGCTCACCCTCCCGCACGCGCTGCCCGCTGAAGACTCCCGTTCCCTGCGCCTGTTCGACCGCAACGGCTCACTGCTGCGCGATATTCCGGCGACGGACGGGCGGCGGGGGGTGGCGCTGCCCGCCATTCCGCCACTGCTGGCCGGGGCGGTGCTGCTTTCCGAGGACCGCCGTTTTTACACCCACGGCGGGGTGGATTACCCGGCACTGGCGCGGGCTGCGTGGCGGCGGGGGGCGGGGGACAGCCGTTCCGGTGCGTCCACCGTGTCCATGCAGGTGGCGCGCATGGCGGGGGACATTCCGCGCACCCTGCCGGGCAAATTTTTGCAGATCGCCGCCGCCGCCCGGCTGGACGGGGCGGTGTCCAAGGACGAGATTCTGGCCTGGTACCTGAATCACGTCCCTTACGGCGGCACGGTGACCGGGGCAGGGGAGGCCTGCCGTGCCTACTTTGGAACCGATTGCAGCCTGCTTTCCGCGGCTCAGGCGGCCACACTGGCGGTGCTGGTGAGGGCCCCCAACCGGCTGCTGGCCGAATCCGACGAACTGGCCCGCCACCGGGACCGGCTGCTGGCGCGTATGGCCGAAGCCGGGTTGATCGATGCCGCCGAGGCGCGGCACGCGGTTTCCGAACCGGTGCCCACCGCCCTTACCGCTCCCGGCCTGCTGGCGCCGCATTTTACCGAGCGGGTGCGCAGGGCCATGCCGGAGGGGGCCTCGGGCCCGGTGCGGACCAGCCTGGATCTGGCCCTGCAAAACGACGTGCAGGCGCTGGTGGCGCAGGCGGTGCATTCCCTTGAAAGCCGGGACGTGAACGCCGCCGCCGCCCTGGTGGTGGACAACGCCACCGGCGAGATTCTGGCCTATGTGGGCTCTCCCGACTTTTTCGATACCGACAACGCGGGCATGGTGGATTACGCCGCCGCGCCGCGTCAGCCGGGTTCCACCATCAAGCCGTTCACCTACGCCCTGGCCCTGACCCACGGCGGCACCCTGGCCGATCTGGTGCCGGACCTGCCGGTGGTGGTGTCCACCCGCGCCGGACCCTACCGCCCGCGCAATTACGGGGGGGATTTCACCGGGCCGCGCCGCATCCGCGAGGCGCTGGGCAACTCCCTCAACGTGCCCGCCGTGGTCACCGCCCTGGAGCTGGATCCGGCCAACCTGCTGGCCCTGCTGCGCGCCTCCGGCATCGACAGCCTGACCCGCGAGTCCGAAGACTACGGCCCCGGCCTCACCCTGGGCAACGGCGAGGTGCCGCTGGATCAGATGGTGCGCGCCTACGCCATGCTGGCGCGGGGGGGCAGGACGGTGCCGCTCACGCATTTCCGCCACGACGGTCCGCCGCCGGAAGGGGAGCGGGTGCTGCCGGAGCGGGTGGCGTGGCTGATCGGCGATGTGCTGCGCGACCCGCTGGCCCGCGAAGGGGAATTCGGGCGGCATAACGATCTCTCCTTTCCGTTTCCGGTGGCGGCCAAGACCGGCACCTCCAGCAGCTACCGCGACAACTGGGTGCTGGGCTACACCCCGCGGGTCACCGTGGGGGTGTGGGTGGGGCAGGACGCGGGCCGCCCCATGCACGGGGTGAGCGGCATCACCGGCGCGGGGCCCTTGTTTCACCAAGTGATGCGCCGCGCCATGCAGGGGCGCGGCACCCCCTGGCCGGAAGTGCCCGACGGGCTGGTGGCGCGGGACGTGTGCCCCCTGTCCGGCCATCTGCCCGGCCCCGATTGCGATGGCACGGTGCGCGAGTGGTTCCGGGCGGAAAACGCTCCCACCGCCACCTGCACCGTGCATCGCCACGTGCGCGCCGAGATTTGCAGGGACGGCCCGCGCACGGTGCGCTACATGGAGCCCGAGCCACGCTTCCGCCAGTGGTCGCAGGACAACGGCCTGCCGCTGCTGGCCCGCGCCATGGCCGACGCCTGCGGCCCGGAAGCGCCGCTGCCGGTGGTGGCCGTGGTCGAACGCGGTGGGGAGGCGACCATCCTTGAGCCACGTGACCGCAGCATTTACGCCGTGGACCCGAACATTCCCCCGCACGCCCAGCGCATGCCCCTGCGCCTGCTGCTGCCCGAGGGGGCGGGGCAGGTGGACTGGCTGATCGACGGCGAGCCGGTGGCTCTGGAGGCGGCGGACACGGTCACCTGGCTGTGGCCGCTGAGCCGCGGCCGCCATACCTTCCGCGCCCGCTACCGGGACGCCCGGGGGACGGAGCGGCAGACCGATGCGGCGGCGATCCGCGTTCTTTAAAAAGCGCCTGCTGGCCCTGATCGGCGCGCTGCTGGCCCTGCTGGCCGCCGGGTACGGCGTGGTGGGCATGCCGAGGGTGATGGAAAACCCCGGATGGTGCAGCTACGACACCTGGGACTGGAGCACCGTGGAGCGGCGCGCCGTGAACCACCGGCAGGTCCGTCACCCCTATGCGGACCTGGCCCCGGACGAGATCGACCCGGCCACCGGCTGCACCGTCTGTGCCGAGGATCAGACCTGGGTGCGGGTGCCGGGGGTGGCGTCGTTTCAGGCCTGCCTCCACCTGGCCGGGCAGGTGGAGGCGGCGCTTTCCGAACTTATGGATAGCGGCTTTCCAGTGATTACCGTTACCGGCTACCGACCGGGCCGTACCCGTGGCGAGCCGGATGCCGGGGGCTTGAGAACCGGTTTCAGCAACCATTCCTACGGCATCGCCATCGACATCAACGCCGGGTGGAACGGCCTGTACGACCGCTGCATCCAGTACGGTCCCGGCTGCCGCCTGATGCGGGGCGGGGAGTGGCGGCCGGGGGAGTGGCCGGAGAGCATCCTCCCGGACGGTCCGGTGGTCGCCGCCATGCAACGGGCCGGCCTGCGGTGGGGTGGCGAAATCGCCGGGCGGCAGAAGGACTTCATGCACTTTTCCCCCAGCGGATACTGAGGCGGCGCGCGAACCCCCGTCGCTGTGGGCGGGCGGGGGAGTGCGAGTGGCTGATTCGCGTATTTCCGTATGCCACGGGAAACCTCCTGAAACAGGGCCGAAACGATGGCCGTAACGGGATGGCCGTGCGCCGGGGACCAGAACATCCGGGGCGTGCCATTTGGGGCGGAAGTGTATTGCGCGGCAAATGGGCCGCACGTGCGGAAGCGGCGTATCTGGCGTACGTGGTGATCCTGGTTGCGATTGCTTACGTAAAAACAATCAGTTGGATGATTCATGGAGGCCCGGCGCGGGGCGAATTCGGGGGTGTGGACCGGGCCGGATCGTGCGATTTCGCTTCGCAAACGGCAAAGCTAAACCGTGGGCCACGGCAAACCGCAGGGCATAACCCGCTGACAACGTGGTGTTTTTGGCCGGTTGTGGGCGCGGCGGATTTGTTTCGCAAAATGTCGGCGGGAAAGTCAGAACTGATTGTTTTATTGGACCAATTCCCGTTTGTGGTTGCGAAGTAAAACACGGTGAAAATTAACGGTTTTCGCGTTCAGAACCGATTGAAAATGTTGGAAAAAAATGGCTTTGTGGAGGCGTTTCGCACCGTGGATTTCGCATGTTCACGGTGACCCCGGAACGGAATATCAATGGGTTCTGAAGGCCGGTAGCACGATTCCAGGGGATGAACCGGGGAATTTTGGGCGAAAATTCAGAACCCGTTGAAAATGTGGAAAAAATGAGGCCTTGTGGAGGGGCTGCGCGCACGGCGATCGGGACGGCCAGAGCAGGCCCCTTGCCGTGGATGGGGGGTGCCGGGGGAGCGGGAATTTTGGCTCCCTCACAGTAGGGCCGGGGGAGGGTGAGTCGATTTATTTCTTATAAACCAAAGTGTTGCTGCGGTTAACGGGGAGGCAAACCCTGCCCGGCGCAGGGCCAAATTACCGCGCCAGCCACCATCGCCGTGCGCGTAGCACCCCTGTGCGCAGCTCCCGTGGCGTAGCACCGGGCTAAGTTACCGGTGCGTTAACGGTTCATAACGGGGAAATTTACGGATGGGTTACCGAATGGCCGTCCTTACGGGAGGGGGCGCCGGTTCCGGCAATCATCCCTCCCCCCGCACTTCGAGTGCCTCGGTGCGAACGGATTTTTTAATTTTTAAGGTGCCGTTTCCATTCTTGGCGGCGGGGCTCCGCGCGCGGCGTGGTTCCGTTACGGCCGCAACGGAAACATCCCCTCCAGAATCTCGATCTCCGGCGCCCCCACCACCTGATAGGCGGAGGGAATGGTGGCAGCCAGATCGGACTCGCGGAAGGCGGTGAGCGACTCCATGGAATCCCACACATACATCCCGCCGTAATGATTGGGCTGGCCGGTTTTCACGTAGTACTTCTGGAGCAGCCCCGGCAGTGCGCGGAACTGTTCCAGGCGGCTTTCGGCAACGGCCAACACTTCCGCTTCCGACAATGCCGATTCAAATTTGACGATCTGGATAATCAATGGACCCTGCTCCTGAAAATTCTCAAGCCCCCCACCTGACGGAACGGGGCGGGCAAAGGAAATGCAGTAAACCCAATCCGCCGGTTTCGGTCAAGGCCCTGGAGGACACGGGCGGTGTATGCGGGGATTCACGCGCGCCGGTCCGCCGCGGGTTTGAAAAGACGCTACAATGGCCCCCCTCATGACCGATCACGCCCCCCATTCCACGCCCGAATCTCCCGGCGGCAGCGCCAGTGAGCCCCTCGAATTTTTCGCCCCGTGCGCCATGAACATCGAGGCGCTGCTGGCCTATGAACTGAACACCATGGGCATGGCCCACGTGCGTCCCACCCGGGGCGGGGTGGCCTTTGAGGGGGATCTGGCGGCCGGGTACCGGGCCTGCCTGTGGTCGCGTCTGGCCAGCCGGGTGCTGCTGCCCATCGGCACCTTCTATGCTGCCGATCCGCAGGCCCTCTACAAGGGCATCCAGGGCGTCGACTGGCAACGGCACGTGGCGCCGGAGGGCACGCTGGTGGTGGATTTTTCCACCTCGGGTTCCGCCATCGACCACTCCCACTTCGGCGCGCTGAAGGTGAAGGACGCCATCGTCGACCAGTTCCGGGAGGCGTGCGGGGTGCGCCCGTCGGTGGATACGGTGGACCCGGACCTGCGCGTGAACGTTTATCTGTACCGGGATCAGGCCACCGTGTCCGTCGACCTGTCAGGTGATGCCCTGCACCGGCGCGGCTATCGGATGCAGGGGGGCAAGGCGCCCCTCAAGGAGACCCTGGCGGCGGCCATTCTGGCCCACGCCCGCTGGCCGGACATCGCGGCCGACGGGGGGCAGTTCGTGGACCTGATGTGCGGGTCCGGCACCCTGCTGATCGAGGCCGCCATGATGGCCGCCGACTTTGCCCCCGGATTGGCCCGTGGCGATAATTTTGGCTTTACCCGCTGGTTGCAACACGACGAGGCCGTGTGGGACCGGGTGTGGACCGATGCCCGTGACCGGCGGCTGGCGGGTCTGAAAAAACTCGGCACCAATCGCATTCACGGCTACGACCGGGACCCCCGCGCGGTGGAGGCGGTGCGCGAAAACGTGGTAAACGGCGGGTTGGAGGGGTATGTGACCGTGGCCCGGCGGGAACTGGCCGACACCCGGCCCGAGCCCGGCCCCCCCGGACTGGTGGCGGTCAACCCTCCCTACGGGGAGCGGCTGGGCGCCGACGACCGGCTGAATCACCTGTACGCGGCCCTGGGCGGCCAGCTCAAGGACCACTTTTCCGGCTGGCGCGCCGCCGTGTTCACCGGCAATCCGGGGCTGGCCCACCACATGCGCCTGGGGGCCGACAAGAAACACACGCTCTATAACGGGGCCATCCCGTGCAAGCTGTTTCACTACCGGCTTAACTGACCGGAGCCCGGCCGCTCACCCCCGGCGGTCCGGCTCTTTCGCGTCGCTTTCCGTGTCATCTTCCACGCTGGTCGTGGCCATGGCGCGGCGGGCCATGCGGTTCAGGTACAGCAGCACGCCAACCGCAACCAGAAACCCCGCGCCGTAGAGGCCCCATTCGAGCGGGGTGCGCTCCCTTCCGCCCGCCCCCAGCGTGGTCAGGTCGGCGGCGATGGAACCGAGATACACGCTGTTCAGCGAGAACGGAATGATCCCCAGCAGGGTACCGCCGACGAAGCTCCGCAGCCGGATGGAGGTGAGCCCGAAAAAGTAGTTGGAGAGCTTGAACGGGAAGAACGGCACCAGCCGGGTAATCAACACGACTTTCCACCCCTGGGGGGCCAGTTCCCGGTTGATCCGGTGCAGCCGGGGATGGGCCAGAATGGCGCGCCTGGCGCGTTCCCCGAACAGATGGCGCGCGATCAGGAACGCGAGGGTGGCGCCGAGGGTCGTGCCCAGCACCACACAGAGGGTGCCCTTTCCCACGCCGAACACAAATCCGGCGCCCGCGGTGAACGGCACCCCCGGCAGCAGGAACAGCACCGCCCCGGCCATCAGCACCACGAACAGGAACGGCGCCCACGCCCCCATTCCCTGGAGCCGGTTCAGCAGCGGCACGATCTGCTTGTCCAGGTCGAACAGCAGCAGCACCCCCACCAGGGCGGCGACCACCAGCACGCTGGCCGCAATGCCCCACGCGGCGGAGCCGCCGGATGCGGGGGGGGTGGTTGAAGTGCGCGTATCCCGGATCATCGGCACGCCGCCTTGCTGAGGTCAGCCTGTCGTCCGGCACAGGCATGATTCCATGGTAGTGGGAACCCGACGAAGTTGCACGCGGGCGCCGGGAGCCGCTTGCCGGACACAAAAAAACCGGGGGCAGGCCAGACGGCCCACCCCCGGTTCATTCCGTTACCCCTCCGCATCGGCACCGGGCCGGGCGGAAGGGAATCCGCTAGTAGCGCTCGCGACGGCCGCCGCCACCGCCACGGTTGCCGCCGCCGGACTCGCGCGGGCGAGCCTCGTTGACGTTCAGGGCACGGCCGTTCAGGTCCTGGTTGTTCAGGCCCTCGATGGCGGCGCGGGCTTCCGCGTCGTCCATCTCCACAAAGCCGAAACCGCGCGAACGGCCGGTCTCGCGGTCGGTGATCAGGCTGGCCGAGGAGACGGAGCCATAGGCCTCGAAGGCTTCGCGCAGGTCGCGCTCGGAGGTTTCAAAAGACAGGTTGCCTACGAACAGGTTCATCGTTTTCTCTCAAATATAGATGGGTAAACGACCGCCAGCTCCAACCATTAGGATGCCGTACGGTCGCGAAAGCGCATGGCCCCATGGCCATTGCGCTGTTGAATCAAAACGGGTTGTTTAAAAGAGATCCTCTTTCCCCATCCGTCACCGGTCGGGGAGCGCCCATAGGGAGGAACCCGGTCCCGACCATTCGGGCGCACGCGGTTTCCATGGGTGCGGAAGTCGCGGGGGTTCCAGTGCGGCATGCTGTCAGACGCGCCGCGCCGTTGCGTTTCCAGCCTGGGGAAGACCGTTGTCAGTGGAGTGCCGGAGGGGAGGGAAACACGCCTCCCTGTTTCGGGAGACGTTGTTACTATAACCGCTTTCACAATTTCGTGCGGGAAATATCGCAAATCCCTGAAAAAAGGTTCGGATTGTCGCGAACGGTCCCCCTACACGGTAATCACCAGTTTGCCGCTGACGTGGCCGCCTTCCAACTGGCGGATGGCCCCGGCCACATCGCTCAGCGGGAACCGCAGGTCGATCACCGGCCGGATGGTTCCGGCGGCCAGCAGTTCCCTGATGAGCATCAGGTCGTCCTGATTGGGTTTCGCGACCATGGTGGTGATTTTTTTGCCGCTGACCATGGACAGCAGGGGACCGGCGAGGGCGGCCTGGAAAAAGCGTCCGGTGGCGCCGCCAATCAGCACGTACCGCCCCGCGGGGTTCAGCACGCGCAGGTAATCGGAAATGGAGCGGTAGGCGCCCACATCGAAGATCAGATCGTAGCGTTTTTCCAGGCGGGTGAAATCATGCCCGGTGTAGTCGATCACCCGGTCCGCGCCGAGGGAGCGGGCCATGGCCAGCTTGCCGGTGGTGGTGACGGCGGTGACCTTGGCCCCTAGGGCCTTGGCGATCTGCACCGCGAAGGTGCCCACGCCACCGCCCGCGCCGTTAATCAACACCTGATGCCCGGCCTGCATCCGCCCCGCATCGCGCAGTCCCTGCAAGGCGGTGATGGCGGCGGCGGGCACCGCGGCGGCCTCCTCGAACGAGACGTGGGCCGGTTTCGGCACCAGGGTATGTTCCGGCGCGCATGCGTACTCGGCAAATGCGCCAAGGGTCCGGTCGGGGGTAAGGCCGAACACCGCATCCCCCGGCTGAAACCGTGTGACGGCACCGCCCACCGCCGCGACCTGCCCCGCCAGATCGAATCCGAGGGTGGTGTGTTTGGGTTTCAGGAGCCCGTAGCCCATCAGGCGCACCAGGAACGGCTCGCCACGCATCATGTGCCAGTCACCCGCATTGACGGACGAGGCCCGCACGTGGACCAGCACCTCATTTTCCCCGGGCACCGGGGGTGGCTTCTCTTCCAGCCCGAGAACCTCGGGAGGGCCGTAATGGTGATAGACAACCGCCTTCATCGCCGCCTCCATGACGCCGGGGGCCGCCACGTCAAGCCACCCGCCGCGTGCGTGGCACCTCCCATGCCGACCCCTCTGGTTCAACCGTATCCCGCCATCGCCGAACGCACAACCGGATGAAGCGCAATTTCACGCCACGGGTCGGGGGCGGGGGGCGGGGAACCCGCCGGGGCGCGCAAAAACCGGGGCCGGTCAGAACCGGAACAGCAGCGGCACCAGGGTGAGGGTGATCGCCATGGCGATCAGTTGCAGGGGCACGCCCACCTTCAGAAAATCCCCGAAGCGGTATCCGCCGGGGGCCAGCACCAGGGTGTTGACCGGCGAGGCAATGGGGGTGGAAAAGGCGGTGGAGGCGGCCAGCGCCACGGTCATCATGAACGGTTCCGCCGACAGCCCCATGGCCTGGGCGGCGGTGAGGGCAATGGGGGCCACCAGCACCGTGGTGGCGGTGTTGGAAATCACCTGGCTGAACAGGGAGGTGAGCACGAACAGCCCGGCGCACAGGGCCAGCGGGCCGTAGCCTCCCAGGCCATCGGTAAGCATGCCCGCCAGCAGTTCGATGCCGCCGGTTTTTTGCAGCGCCAGGGACAGGGGCAGCATGCCCGCGATCAGCACCAGACTGCTCCAACTGATGCCCCGGTACGCCTCCTCCATGCGCAGGCAGCCGCTCAGCACCATCGCCAGCGCGGCGATCAGGGCCGCCCCCAGGGCGGAAATCCAGCCGGTGGTCATCAGCACCAGCATCACCGCCAGAATTCCCAGCGCAAGTGGCGCGCGGGCGGCGTTGGGGGCCACCTCGTCCATCTCGGCGGGGGTTTCCAGCACCACCAGATCCTGATGGTGGCGGCTGAGCCGCTCGATGTAGCTCCAGGCCCCGGCCACCAGCAGGGTGTCGCCGATCTCCAGCCGGGTGTCGGAAAACATGGCGTCGATGGGCGTGCTGCCACGCCGCACCGCCACCACGCTCAGCCCCAGCCGCTGGCGAAAACTGCCCTGCTGGATGGACTTGCCCGCCAGCCCGGACTCCGGGGCGATCATCACCTCCGCCACCCCGAACTCATTGCGCATGCGGCGCACTTCGCCTTCCGGAAAGGGGATGCGGGTGATTTTGTCGTCGTGGCAGATCTGGTCGATGGCGCGCACGTCGCCCATCACGAACAACTCGTCACCCGCCTGCAACACGGTGTCCGCCAGTACCGGCAGGATGTGGTCCAGAAGCCGTCCCCGGCGGCGCAGCCCCACCACGGTGACCTCGTGGTGGCGGCGCATGCCCGCGTCGATCACCGTTCGTCCGATCAGCGCCGAGCCGGTGCCGATGACCAGCCGGTCCAGCGGGCGGTCGATGCCGTAGCGGGCGGCCAGTTCCAGAAACGGAGGGTGGCTGGTTTCCGCCTGACCGGCTTTTTCGCCGGGCAGCAGAAAGCGTCCCGCCAGGATCATGTAGGCCATGCCCCCGGCCAGCATCACCAGGCCGATGGGGGTGAAGTCGAAAAACCCGAACGGCTCCTGCCCCGCCGCCTGAAGACGGGAACTGACCACCACGTTGGGCGGGGTGCCGATGAGGGTCATCATGCCGCCGATCAGGGAGCCGAAGGCCAGCGGCATCAGCAGGCGCGAAGGGGAGATGCCGGACTTGCGGGCCAGGCTCATCACCACCGGAATGAACAGGGCCACCGCCCCGGTGGAACTCATGAACGCGGACAGCAGCGCCACCGCCGGAATCAGATACAGCAGCAGCCGGGTTTCGCTGGTGCCGCCCACCCGCAGCAGCCACACCCCCACCGAAGCGGCCACGCCGGTGCGGAACAGCCCCTCGCCCACCACGAACAGGGCGGCAATGAGCAGCACCACCGGCTCGCCAAACCCGGATACGGCCTCTTTCATGGTGAGCACGCCGGAAAACGGCAGCACGATGATGACCAGCAGCGCCACCACGTCCAGCCGCACCCGGTCGCTGACGAACAGGGCAATGGTGACGGCCAGCAGGCCGAATACGAACATCAGATCGGCGGACATGGAACTCCCGGTGGCAAACGGCCCAACGCCGGAATCGATCCGGTCCCCGCTTGAAGGTAGCAGAGCCACCCCGAACGTGGCGGTAAAAAAACGTGGGGACGGGCCGCTTCCGGGTATCGCCCGGTTCCTGCCGCAAGGGGGGCGGATCACCGTCCGGCGCCCTTGGTTGCTGGTAAATCGGACCGGATTCCGGTTGGAAAACACCGGCGGATACTGTTGATTAATTCATCCGGAAAAAAATGGTTTCTCCGGCGCATGTCCGGGAGTAGAGTCATGGGATCGGGTCCCGGTGCGGGGCGCGGGATGGTCCGGTGGGTGGCGGTTGGAACTGAAAAAATTTTGCGGAGGACAGACCGATGAAACGAATGGTGTTTTCCCACATTGCCCTGGGCGTGATGCTCGCGGCCGGAATCGGCTGCGCGGCGTCCACCCAACTTACCCGCGAGCAGGTGCTGGAGCAGAACACCCGGATCGCGGCATTGGATCAGCGCCTCACCCAGGCCCGCGAACAGGAGATGGACCTGTTGGCCCAAAACGCGTTCGAGGACGCGGTGCACGCCCAGCAGCGGGCCGAAAAAGCGGCGCTCAAGGGCGACTCGAAGGCGGACGAAATGGCCGGCGAGGGGCTGACGCACCTGGAGGAAGCGGCCCGGATCACCACCCGAGCGCAGGACGTGTTCGAGGAGGTGCTGGCGGCACGCGCCCGCGCCCTGAAGGCGGGCGCCAGCCGCACCAACGAGGAATTCATGGACGCGGAGGCCCGCCTGGCCCGGGCCGCGGCGGTGCTGGAAGACGGCCACGCGGACAAGGCCAAGGCGGCGCGTCCGGAGCTGATTCAAGCCTATAGCGACATTGAACTGGCGGTGGTCAAGGCCGGCACCATCGGCATTGCCCGGCAGGCCATTGCCGATGCGGAGAAGGCCGGCGCCCGCAAGTACGCGCCAAAAACCCTGGCCATGGCCGAGCAGGAGATGGAACTGGCCCTTTCGGTGCTGGATGCCAACCGGGAGGACCGGGCGAAGGCGGACGAGAACGCGCTCACCGCCGCCTATCTGGCCGCGCGGGCCCGGCAGGTGGTGGATCTGGCGCAGCAGTTCGAACGGCGGGACTACACCACCGAGGACATGATTCTGTGGTATCAGGGGCAACTGGTCACTGTGGCCCAGCCCCTGGGCAGGCCATTGGCCTTCGATGTGGAGAACAAGCGCGTGGTGCGTGGCCTGCGGGATGACATTGCCGCCCTGAGCGGTCAGTACGAAGCGGCGCAGGGGGAACTGGTCACGGCCCGTGCCGAGGTGGCGCGTGCCCAGACCGCCGCGGACCAGCGCATGACCGCCGCCGAGCGCAAGGCCGAGGCCGCCCGGGTGGAGGCGGAGCAGCGCATACAGGCCGAACTGGCCGCCGAGGCCCAGCGCAAGGCGGAGGAAATGGCGGCCATGGAGGCCCGCTTGCAGGGGGAGCTTGGCACCATGGAAGCCGAGCGCGCCGCCGAGCAACGCCGTCAGGCGGCCTCGCAAAAACGGATGGATCTGGTGCAATCGCTGTTTGCCGAAAACGAGGCCGAGGTGCTGCGCAAGCGTGACGACATCCTGATCCGTTCCCACGGGTTCTATTTCCCGGTGGGGCAGAGCGAAATCGATTCGCGCAACTTCGCGCTGCTGCAAAAGATCGTGTCCGCCATCGAGGCCTTCCCCGGCGCGAAGGTGGAGGTGTCCGGCCACACGGATATCACCGGCAGCGCGGAACTGAACCAGCAGTTGTCCGCCGAGCGGGCCGAGAAGGTGGCCCGCTTCCTGACCGAGGTGGGCAAGATCGACTCGGATCGCATCATCTCCACCGGATTCGGTGCGGACCGGCCGGTGGCGCCCAACAACACCCCGGAGGGGCGCACCGCCAACCGCCGGGTGGAGGTGCTGATCCACCCCGTCAATTGACCCGTAATCCCCAGGCGCACCGGGCGCCGGTTGCCTTTTGCGTCCAACGGGCGTAGAAAAAAGGTGTCCGGTGCGCCATCGGGGCCACCGGACGGGAAGGTGCACCGTTCGGGAGGGCCCATGAGCGACCATCCACCCCCGTCAGACGACAGCGTGCCAACACCCCCGCTTCCGGGTTCGCGCCGCCTGCCGCTGCCGTGGCAGCACCCCAAGCCCACTCAGGAGGACCCGGACGCTCCGGCGCGCATCCGCGCTATCATGGAGCACCCCGCCTACCGGCAGGCGGACCTGGACACCGACTTCCTCAACCGGGATGAAACCCGGGGCGTGCGGCTTCAGATCGACTACGCGAAAACGGAACACACCCTGCGGGAACACGGGGTGGCACACACCATCGTGGTGTTCGGCAGTACCCGCATTTCCGAGCCCGGCTCCGCCCGTCGGCACGTGGTGGAGATGGCCGATCAGCTCAAAACCCGGCCGGACGACGCGGAACTGGCGGCGCGCCTGAAGGTGGCGGAGCGGCTTTATGAAAATAGCCGCTACTACGACATGGCCCGCGAACTGGGACGCCTGGTGGGCAACGCCGGGGCGGGGCCGGAGGACTGCCGGGTGGTGATTGCCACCGGCGGCGGGCCCGGCATCATGGAGGGGGCCAACCGGGGCGCCCACGACACCGCCGCCCAGTCGGTGGGGCTCAACATCGCCCTGCCCCACGAGCAGTATCCCAACCCCTACATCACCCCCGGCCTGTGCTTCCGGTTCCACTACTTTGCCCTGCGCAAACTGCACTTTCTACTGCGGGCCAAGGCCCTGGTGGTGTTTCCCGGCGGCTTTGGAACCCTGGACGAACTGTTCGAAACCCTCACCCTGATTCAGACCGGCAGCATCCGTCCGCTGCCCGTCGTGCTGGTGGGGGAGTCATACTGGAAACAGGTGGTGAACCTGGATTTCCTGGCGGCGGAGGGGGTGATCGACCCGGAAGACCGCGAACTGTTCCGCTTTGCCGAGAGCGCCCGGGAGATCTGGGACGGCATTCTGGGCTGGCACCAGGCCGCCGGGGAGCCCCTGTTTCCGAACGGAGGGTAGGGCCATGCGGATTTCCTTCCATGGCGCGGCCGGATGCGTGACCGGCTCCTGTCACATGGTGGAATGCGGCGGCATCCGGCTGCTGGTGGATTGCGGCCTGTCCCAGGGACGGGACGACGCCCCGGCGGCGGATTTTGGCTTCGATCCGGCCGGGGTGGATTTTGTGCTGCTCACCCACGCCCACCTGGACCACTGCGGGCGCCTGCCGCTGCTGGCCAAAATGGGCTTCAAGGGGGAGGTCGTCACCACCGCCGCCAGCCGGGAACTGGCCCGGCTGGTGATTCTGGACGCGGCCCATCTGGAGGAGGACGCTGCCCAGTACCGGGAGCGGCAGGCCGCCCGCCGCACCGGCGTCCGGGAACCGGTGGAGCCGCTTTATTCCATGCTCGACGCCCTGCAATGCATGGACGCCTTCGGCCGCACCGCCCGCTATGGGGAGCGGATGCAGCTTGCGCCGGGGGTGGCCGCCACCTTTCTGGATGCGGGGCACATCCTGGGCTCGGCGGTGGTGCTGCTGGAACTGACCGAGGGCGGGGATACCCGCACGGTGCTGTTTTCCGGCGATCTGGGCAGCGACGGCCGCCCCCTGATCCGCGACCCGGCCCCGCCCCCGCCCGCCGACGTGGTGGTGATGGAAAGCACCTACGGCGACCGCCTGCACCGCCCCCTGGAGGACTCGGTGGAGGAGTTGTATGCGGCCATCGCCGCCACCTTCCGCCAGGGGGGCAACGTGTTCATCCCCACCTTCGCCCTGGAACGGGCCCAGGAACTGCTCTACTTCCTGCGCGAAGGGGTGGAACGCGGGCGTATCTCCCCCGCCACCCAGGTGTTTCTCGATTCGCCCATGGCCATCTCGGCCACCCGTATCTACCAGCACCACCCGGACTGTTTCGACCGGGAGGCCCGAAATCTGCTGGCCACGGGCACCGACCCGTTCCGGCTGCCGGGACTCCATTTTTGCCGGGGACGGGACGAGTCCATGCAGATCAACCGGGTGCAGGGCGGGGCCATCGTCATGGCCGGGGCGGGCATGTGCAACGGTGGGCGCATCGTGCACCACCTGAAGCACAACCTGTGGCGCCGGGAGGCGGGCATCATCTTCGTCAGCTATGCCGCCGAGGACACCCTGGCGCGGGCCATCATCGACGGCGCCACCGAGGTGGAGATTCTGGGGGAAACCATCCCGGTGGCGGCGGCCATCCACACCATCAACGGCTTTTCCGCCCATGCGGACCAGGCGGAACTGCTGGCCTGGCACGGGCGTATCCAGGGCGCCACCCGCACCTTTCTGGTGCACGGGGAGCCCGCGGGCATGGAACAACTGGCAGCCCGGCTGCGGGCCACCGGCACCCGGGTCCACCTGCCGGACATGCATCAGGGGTTTGAATTGCTGGACCCGTGAGCCGCGGTTCCGTTTCCGGGCCGCGAGAAAAAATGGGGAGAATGGCCACCGGGATTCCCGTTGCGCTCGCATCCGGTTCCCCATACGATAAACTCTGAAAATATGGGTTGACTCTCCTGCGTACCGTCCCGGTGCCGGGGGGCTTTTCATTCATACATCTGGAGGGTGTGATGCAACGGACAACAGCGGTAATGGCGGCCCTGGTGGTCCTTGGCGCGGCGGGTGCGGCCGCGGCCGGGGGCAAGTGGGACGTGCGCGCCATGAGCGACGAAAAACTGGTCAAACTGGCCCTGAGCGCGGCCCCGGATCGGGTGGCGGAAGGGGCGACGGTGGTGCTCAAGGAGAAAGACGGCACCATGCGCGTGCTGCGGCAGGGAGACAACGGCTTCACCTGCATGCCGTTTATCGACGAAGCCGCGCCGGGGCCGGACCCGATCTGCATGGACGGCCCGGCCCTGCAGTGGGGGGGCGACATGATGTCCGGCAAACCCGCGCCCTCCAATACGGTCCCCGGCGTCGCCTACATGGCGAACGGCGGCTACCACTGGGAAAAGGACGGCCAGGTGGTGACGGGAAGCGGGGATGGCGCCCGGGCGGTCAAGGAGTCGCCCCACTGGATGATCCTGTTCCCGTTCGATCCGGAGGTGAACGCGTTGCCCACCCTGCCCAACAAGGGCGGTACCTGGGTGATGTTCGGGGACACCGCCTATTCCCACCTGATGATCCATCAGGATCCGCGCAAGATGCGTTAGCGGAACCGGCACCCCCTGCTGCCAACCGTTCACCGCCCTGTTATGGTGAACATGGGGGTGGAAGGGGGTGCCGATGACCGGGGCCGGACAACGCCGGGAACAACTGTTCCAGTCCCTGCACGCGTCCGAACAGGGGCTTGCGAGCGCCGAGGCGCGGGCGCGCTTGCGCGTTTACGGTTCCAACGAAATCACCTTCCACCGGGCCCGCTCCCCCCTGTGGATGCTGGCGGGGGAGTTTTTGTCCCTGTTTCCCCTGCTGCTGCTCACCGCCTCCGGTCTGGCCCTGGTGGCCGACCGGCTCAGCCCCGGTGAAGGGTACGGATTGATCGCCGTCGCCCTGCTGGCGGTGGTGGTGCTCAACGCCCTGGTGGTGTTTTTCCAGAATTACAAGGTCGAGAAGCTGATGCTGTCGTTTCTCGACTACATCCCCAAACACGTGGTGCTTCTGCGCGACGGCGGAAAGGCCATGCTGGATGCCCGGTGGGTGGTTCCGGGAGACATCCTGTTCGTGCAGGAGGGGGACAAGATCTCCGCCGACGGGGTGCTGCTGGAGGCTCACCAGCTGCTGGTGGACGAGTCGCTGCTCACCGGTGAATCGGAGCCGGTGCCCAGGGTGGCCCTGGAGGAGCGGGTGACGCCCGCCTGTCAGGTGCACTCCGGGGCCACCGTGCTCAAGGGGGGCGGCACCATTCTGGTCACCGGCACCGGTCGTTCCACCGGGCTGGGCGGGATTTCGGCCTTGTCCCAGGGGGTGCGCCAGGACCTGACCCCCATGCAGCGGGAACTGAACCGCTTCGTGCACCGCATCAGCTATCTGGCGGTGGGCATCGGCGCGTTCTTTTTTGCCATCGGCGTGTTCATCGGCAACCCGTTTTTCGCCAATCTGGTGTTCGCCATCGGCATCATCGTGGCCAATGTGCCCGAGGGGCTGCTGCCCACGGTGACCCTGGCCCTGTCCCAGGCCTCGGCGCGCATGGCCCGGCGCAACGCGGTCATCAAGCACATTCTGGCGGTGGAAACCCTGGGCAGCACCACGGTGGTGTGTACCGACAAGACCGGTACCCTCACCCAGAACCGGCTGCACGTAGAGAGCGTGTTCCTGGATTTTGAGGAAATTTCCCACCGCGACATGCGCCGCCTCCCGGAGCGCCCTTCGGCGCGGCCCCTGATCGAGATCATGGCCCTGTGCAACGATGTGATCGTCACCGGCAAGGCGGGATCCCACTTCCACGGGGATCCCACCGAAATCGCCCTGGCGGAACGGGTGGAGGAGATGGCCGGATTCGATCGCGTGCGGGAGCGCTTCGAGCCGTTGGGGGGCAGCCCCTTCGATGCGGAGCGCAAATACATGACCGCCGTGCACCGCACCCGAGGCGGCACCCTGTACATGACCGTCAAGGGCGCGCCGGAGGTGGTGCTGGCCCACAGCACCCAGGTTCACGCGGAGGGTCTGGTGCGGCCGCTGACCGCCGCCGACCGGGAGCAGGTGGAAGCCCATGCGGCGGAACTGGCCGCCAACGGTTTGCGGGTGCTGGCACTGGCCTGCCGCGTGGTGCCGGATCTGGAGAGCGAGGCCGATGAACTGGTGTTCGTGGGGCTGGCGGCGCTTACCGATCCTCCCCGTCCGGAGGTGCCCGCCGCGGTGCGCGCCTGCCAGTCCGCCGGCATCCGGCTGGTGGTGATGAGCGGGGACAAGGGGGAAACGGTGGCCTACATGGCCCGCAAGCTGGGCATCGTTTCCGCCCCCCGGGTGATCGACGGAGACCAGCTTGCGGGCCTGGATGCCAGGCAACTGGCTACCGTGCTTGCGGATCCCCAGGTGGTGTTCGCGCGCATTGCCCCGGAACAGAAGCTGACCATCGTCGAAGCCTTCAAGCACCTGGGTCAGGTGGTGGCCGTGACCGGCGACGGGGTGAACGACGCCCCCGCCCTCAAGCGCGCCGACATCGGCATCGCCATGGGACTGCGCGGCACCGACGTGGCCAAGGAGGCGGCCGACATCATCCTGCTGGATGACAACTTCGCCACCATCGTGCGCGCCATCGAGGAGGGGCGCACGGTGTACGACAACATCCGCAAATTCATTCGCTACGTGCTCACCAGCAACGTGCCGGAGATCCTGCCGTTCATCGTCTATGTGCTGTTTCCGGTGCCGCTGGCGGTCACGGTGGTGCAGATTTTGTCCATCGACCTGATCACCGACATGCTGCCCGCCATCGGCCTGGGCAACGAGCCGCCGGAAAAGGACATCATGCGCACCCCACCGCGCACGCCCGGCACCCCGCTGGTGGGGCTGCGCACCTTCGTTCACGCCTACGGCATCTCCGGCATGGCGGAAACGGCGGTGTCGTTCGTGGTGTTTTTTCTGATCCTGGCCGCCGGGGGGTGGAACTGGGGGACGGAACTCGCGCCGGGGGACCCGTTGTGGGCGACGGCCTCGGGAGGCTTTCTGGCCGCCATCATCTTTTCCCAGATCGGCAATGTGCTTGCCTGCCGCACCGGGCGGCAGAGCGCCGTGCCGGCCCTGTTGCGATTGAATCCGTGGATCGCCGCGGGGGTTGCCCTGGAGGTGTTGTTTACCCTGTCGGTGGTGTATCTGCCCGGCCTGAATCCGGTGTTTTCAACCGCCCCGCTGCCGTTCTGGATCTGGGGGCTGATTCTGTGTGCGCCGGTGGTGCTGTTCGGCATCGACGAACTGCGCAAGCTGCTGGCCCGGCGCGGGGTGCGAGGCCTGCTCTATTGACCGGGATAGCGGGCTACCCGCCGTCCGCGTACAACAGCCCCAGATAGCCGATCAGTGCGGCGATCAGCAGGGCCCCTTCCAGGCGGTCGATGCGGCCGTGCCCGCGAAAGCTGAACGCCATCAGGAACAGGGCCACGGTGAACACCAGCATGGCCGGGAAATCCCGCGTCAGCACCCGCGCCTCGAACGCCCCCGGGTGGATCAGCCCCGCCACGCCGATCACCGCCAGGATGTTGACCATGTTCGAGCCCAGCACATTGCCGATCACAATGTCGCTGTGCCCCTTGCGCGCGGCGGATATGGCCGTGGCCAATTCGGGCAGGCTGGTGCCCAGGGCGACCACGGTCAGTCCGATGATCAGGTCGCTGATGCCAAAGGCATGGGCGATCGCTTCCGCCCCCCACACCAGCACGCGGGATGCGATCACCATCAGCAGCAGCCCGGCCACCAGCCAGGTTGCCGCCCGTTCGGTGCTCATGGGCGGGGGCATTTCGGCCGCGAACTCGGCGGACATGGCGTCCTCGATGCCGGCCCGGTCGTGGTCGTCCTGCCCCAGCATCCACAGGCCCATGGCCACAAAAGTTACCAGCAGCACCATGGCATCGGTGCGACTGAGCACGCCGTCGGAAAGCAGCACCAGGGCCAGTACCGCGGCCCCCAGGGTATAGGGAAGTTCCCGCCGCAGCAGGCCGGAATGGGCGAACAGGGGGCGGATCAGCGCCGCCACCCCCAACACCAGCCCCACGTTGACGATATTGGAGCCCACCGCGTTGCCGATGGCGATATCCGGGCGGCCGTCCAGCGCGGCGATGGCCGAAACCACGATTTCCGGCGCCGAGGTGCCAAAGCCCACCACCAGCAGCCCCACCAACAGGGGCGACACATCCAGATTGCGGGCCACCGCCGCCGCCCCCTCCACAAACCGCTCCGCGGACCACGCCAACAGGGCCAGACCGCTCACCAGCCCCCCCGCCGGAATCCACAGGGAATCCGTCATAAACCGTCCCCCCATCCACCCCCGGCGGGAACCGGATGCTTCACTGCAAAGGTACCGAAGGGAGCATGTGAAGCGTTGGCAGACATGGGAAAAACACCATCTGGTTGCCGTCCGAAAGCGGCGGGCCCGGGAATCGCTCCGACCACGGTCGACGTTACCCTGCACACCCCCCCACCGTCAAACCGCTGGGCGCGGGGCCGTATTTGCGGATGGTCGGGGTGAAAGTCGGGTGGAAAATCGCAGTGGCTCGAGTGGTGCCACCGGCAACGGAGTCGGGAGGACGTTTGCCGGGCGCGGAACCGTATTTGCGGATGGTCGGGGTGAAAGTCGGGTGGAAAATCGCAGTGGCTCGAGTGGGGCCACGGGCAACGGAGTCGGAAGGGCGTTTGCCGGGCGCGGAACCGTATTTGCGGATGGTCGGGGTGAAGCCGGGGGGACAATCAAAGTGGCTCGAGTGGGGCCACGGGCAACGGAGTCGGAAGGGCGTTTGCTGGGCGCGGGGCCGTATTTGCGGCTGGTCGGGGTGAAAGTCGGGTGGAAAATCGCAGTGGCTCGCGTGGTGCCACGGGCAGGGAACAGATCGCCCTATTTCACACAGGCCAGAAGGGACTCGCGCAATTGCGGCACCCGCTGCACCGCCACCGAGGCGCGTCCCGTCACCCGTTCGGTGGGCCGGGCCGGCGACCAGGTGAGCGGGCTGGGAAGAACGGCGGCCAGCAGGGCGGCTTCCTGACGGGTCAGGGCCCTTGCGGACTTGCCGAAATAGTGATGGGAGGCAGCCTCGATGCCGTAAATGCCCGGCCCCCACTCGATGACGTTCAAATACACCTCCATGATGCGGCGCTTGCCCCACCACCGCTCCATCATCTTTGCGAACGGCACCTCGAACGCCTTGCGGGTCATGGTGCGGTCCGGCCACAAAAATACGTTCTTGGCGGTTTGCTGGGTGATGGTGCTACCGCCGCCGGAGCCGGTGCCCCGGATGCGGTCCGCCGCCGCATCGAAAATCGCCGCCCAGTCGAAACCGTTGTGCTCGCAAAACAGGTTGTCCTCCAGGGCGATTACCGAATTCGGCACGTGGCGGGAGATTTTCTCCAGCGGCACCCACTCCTTTTTGATGCCGTGGCCGTCGAACAGACGCACGAACATCAGCAGGGTGAGGGGCGGAGCCACGTCCCGGTACAGCGCCACCAGCCCCACCGGGGCGGCCAGCAGCAGCAGCACCAGCACGGCGGCAACCCGCAACGCGCGGACGCGCAGGGTGGACTTGCCCGGCTTGCGGCGCTTGCGTTTGGGCTGGGGGTCCGGCCCCGGTTGGGAGTCGTCTTGTTTTTCGTCCAGAAACATGCTCTGGACTCTTATCGGGCGATCGGGCGGGGAGTGGAGCCTTCATGCGCCGGTTGCGCTCGTCTCTGGCGTAGCGGAGGAATGGGTGCGAAAAATCATATCGGACTGCTGGTAACCGCTACTGCCCCGGTGTACCGTTTGCGATATTCACTGTATACGGTAGCCCGGCAATTCCGGTTCGATATTGGGCGGGGCGGGTAGGCCGTGGCACCAGAAACCGCAAACCAAGGGGGAACCAATGGCTTCCAACAAAAAACAAAAAAAAACGGTGTACCGTGACAAACGCGTAGCGGGGGTAAGGGATTTGACGGAGGAAGAGTATCGCAGGCTGGTGGGGGTACGTGCCCGGCGCGTGTGCAGGCCCGAAGCCGGCCCGGTGGATTCCCGGAAATACCGGAAGGAACTGGAAGGCCACATCTCCGACTACTACGAGAAAATCCACAAGGAAAATAATCTGCTTCCCGCCCGGTTTTTGGAAGACGGGGCTGGTCGGGCGCGTGCGGTGTGCCGGGTGGTGATCCGGGATACGGCTGGAGTGATCGGTGGCTACGGAACCGGATTCCTGATCGCTCCGGAGCTGATCATGACCAACAATCACGTGCTGCCGACCATCGAATCCGCGCGGGGAAGTGTCGCCGAGTTCGGCTATGAGGAAGATCAGGTATCAACCAGCGTGACGCTGAAACCGGACCTGTTGTACATCACCGATGAAAACCTCGATTTCACCATTGTCGCCTGCCGACCGACCGACTTGGGGGACATTGAGCCGGTGCCCCTGACGCGGAACCCGGCCATGGTGACCCGGTCGGAAAGGGTAAACATCATTCAGCACCCGCAGGCCCGTCGCAAAGAGGTGGCACTGCATCAGAACAAGGTGATCAAGGTGTTGGACAAAGTGGTTCACTACACCACCGATACGGAGCCCGGCTCCTCGGGGTCTCCGGTCTTCAATAACGACTGGGGGCTGGTGGCCCTGCACCATGCCGGATGGAGCGACGGCGGCACGGTAACGAACGAGGGGATTCGGGTGTCGGCCATTGTGCGCCATCTGCTAGCGCGGTTGCAGCGACAGCAACCGGGGCGGGAGGCTGCCCATGAAGTGCTGCGCTCGGTGCAGGACACCTCGCCGTTTCTTGGCTTCTTCGACCTGTATGGCGTGGCTGATCCGGGGCGTGACGAAATCGAAGTGCCCGATTTTTCCGGGTCCGCCGATTTTGCCGACCTCGGGTTCTGGAACATCGAGCACTTCAACCGCACCGTGAGCAACCGCCGCGTCAGCGACGTGGCGGACATATGCGCGCGCCTTTCCATGGATGCCATGGGATTAACCGAAGTATCCACCGATGCGATGGATCGTCTGATTGCTGACATGGGACAGCGGGGATTCGCCATGGGGTATGAATTGGAGGACGTGCAGGGGTCCCAGGAAATTGCCGTGCTCTACGACCGGGAAACCACCACGGTGACAAAAGATCCGCAAATTCCGGCCCGTTACCAGGATAAACTGGCCAAAAAAACGGCTTCCGGAAAAAGTGCATTCCCCCGGCTTCCGTTGTTTGCACGCTGCTCTGTGAGCGGGGGTAACTCAAAAGAGGTGAAATTCCTCATGATCGTGGTTCACCTGAAGGCTTTTGGTGATGCCCAGAGTGCGGCGCGCAGAAAACTCGCAGCCGAAGTGCTGTCGGAGATCATTGCCGACATTCGGGAACGGGAAGACCTTCCGGTGGTTCTGGGTGGTGATTTCAACGAGCGCATCAACCGGGATGTGCTCAGTTCCCTGACCGGGTCGCCGGACCTGTTTGCCCTTACCGCGGACGACGCAAGCACCAACGCGATTTCCTATGTGGGGGGGAGCCACCGCTCGCTGATTGATCATATTTTGGTCAGCAATGATGTCCGGATGGGTGACATTCAGGGAGATGATGCGGCAATTGTTCGTTTGGACCGGTCCGTGGCGGACTTTGCCAATACCGTGTCGGACCATGTTCCGGTGGTATTCCGCATGGTAATGCGGGAAAACGGTGTGGACCGACCGGGTGCGGCGGCGCCGGGCGCTGGGGTTACGCTGGATATTCCGCAAGGCGCAGGCAAGGTCACCGTCGGTTTTGAGTAACCGGACCCACCTGCCAAAACCGGCATGCCGGGCGGGGAGGCGGAGGCTCCGCCCGGCTTATCTTAGGGAATTTACGCGAAACACTTTACGAATTGCCCACAAATCGTGTAAACCTGATGGTGTCCGCACGGAAGCGGAGGCAGGTGCATTTTTCCGGGGAGGAGAGGGGAATGCCGAACGAACCACAGGGATTGGTGGTCCGACGGGGTGTGACGTCCAAGCGCGGCAAGCGTCCGCTGCATCTGGTGCCGGAACCGGCGCCAGCGCTGGAGTCCGCGCGCCCGCTGGGAAGCACGGTGCGCGATCCAATGAAATTATGGGCCTATATCTCGGTGGGAATCATCGCCACCGTGGTCTGCTCATGGGAAGGCTCGGGTCTGGTGGCCCTGGCCGCCGAACAGGCGGACATGAGCGGCCGCGTGACGGCTCTGGCCGGGGCGGTGCTGCTGCTGCCGTTGCTGGTGACCGGGCTGTTCGGCCTGCGCGCCGGATATTGCCCCGCCGGCAGCTTTACCCATGTGTGGACCGGCCGCGTCGCCACCCAGATCAACAGCCTGCTGGTGGGGGCCTATGTGGTCGCCGCCGGGGGCCTGAGCGCCGTGGTAATGGCGGGCTGAACGGCTTCCGCCGTGGCCCCTGGGCCCGGATTCCCCGCTACGTTTTCAGGTTCCGACCTTTCGACTTCACGCGCCGAGGCGCGTGAAGTCAGGGGTGTAAAACCGCTGAGTTCGTGGAATACACCATGCCCTTCCGGTTCCGGAGGCTGGTGGGAAGGCGGGGTTGTGGAGCGAAGGCGGGACGGTCTGTGGGCGCTGCTCAGCGCCGCGAAACCGGCTCCGGAGACCGTTCCCGGGAGGTGGGCCCCGTCGGGGGTGACCAGGTGCACGGCGCGCTGCATTACCTCGCGCCAGGCGGTCTCAATCTCATAGCTGACCTCCGCATCCGCCGCGCGCACCGCGTCGATCAGCGCTTCCAGCCACAG
>JAOUMB010000044.1 GCA_029881725.1 Nitrospirota bacterium | reverse complement strand
AGCGATCCGTATTGCGCACCGCATGGGCCAGTTCCACCCGTTCGCCACGCTCCAGGGCCGGTTCGGCCATGGGAATCAGCTTGTTGTCGAGCACCTTCTCCAAGCCGTGGTTCTGGCTTTCCGTGTGCCGTACCGGGGTGCCTTCCGGCACGTCCATGCGGTGCAGGATAGCGGTCAGGTCAAGCCCCTTGGCCTTCCAGTGATTCACCGCATTGCGCGCCGACAGGCGGTCCACCCGACCGACCATTTCGTCGAAGGTGGCAAAGCCCATCTGCGCCATGATGTGGCGCACGTCCTCGGCGATAAAGCGGAAGAAGTTGACCACGTGCTCCGGCTTGCCGGTGAACTTCTTGCGCAGTTCCGGGTCCTGGGTGGCAATTCCCACCGGGCAGGTGTTCAGGTGGCACTTGCGCATCATGATGCAGCCGGAGGCCACCAGCGGCGCGGTGGAGAAACCGAACTCGTCGGCCCCCAACAGCGCCCCGATCACCACGTCGCGCCCGGTTTTGAGCTGGCCGTCGGTCTGTACCCGCACGCGCCCGCGCAGGTTGTTCATGACCAGCACCTGCTGGGTCTCCGCCAGCCCCAGTTCCCACGGGCCGCCCGCGTGACGCACGCTGCTGACGGGACTGGCGCCGGTGCCACCATCGTGCCCGGCAATCAGGATCAGGTCCGCATGCCCCTTGGCCACGCCGGCGGCGATGGTGCCCACGCCCACTTCGGCCACCAGCTTCACGCTGATGGCGGCGGACGGGTTGCTGTTCTTCAGGTCGAAGATCAGCTGCGCCAGATCCTCGATGGAATAGATGTCGTGGTGCGGCGGCGGGCTGATCAGGCCCACGCCGGGGGTGGAGTGACGCACCCGGGCGATCACGTCGTTTACCTTGTGACCCGGCAACTGGCCGCCCTCGCCCGGTTTGGCGCCCTGGGCAATCTTGATCTGGATCTCGTCCGCGTTGCTCAGGTAGTGGCTGGTGACGCCGAAGCGCCCGGAAGCCACCTGCTTGATGGCCGAACGGCGCAGATCCCCGTTTTCGTCCGGGGTGAAGCGGTCCGGGTCCTCGCCGCCCTCACCGGTGTTGGAGCGTCCGCCCAGCCGGTTCATGGCGATGGCCAGGTTTTCGTGCGCTTCCTTGCTGATGGAGCCGAAACTCATGGCGCCGGTGCAGAAGCGCTTGACGATGTTCTCCACCGGCTCCACCTGTTCCAGCGGAATCGGCTTGTCGGTGAATTTCAGGTCGATCAGGCCGCGCAGGGTGGCCATCTGGCGCGAGGTGTCGTTGACCAGCGCGGCATACTCCTCATACACCTCGTAGCTGCCACGGCGCACCGCCTCCTGCAGCTTGGCCACCACGTCCGGGTTGAGTTGGTGAAACTCGCCGCCTCGCCGCCACTGATACTGCCCGTCGTGGTCCAGATGGTTCTGCACCGGCCGGTCGGGGAACGCCTTGCGGTGGCGATTCAGGATGTCGGTGGACACCTCCCGGATGCCGATTCCCTCCAGGCGGCTGGCGGTATCGGTGAAATATTTTTCGACAAACGCGGAAGACAGGCCGATGGCCTCGAACACCTGGGCGCCCCGGTAGCTCTGCACGGTGGAAATGCCCATCTTGGACATCACCTTGAGCAGCCCCTTGTTGACCGCCTTCACGAAGTTGGCATGGGCCTTTTCGTCACTTTTCACCTCCGGCAGGAACCCGGAACGGCGCATCTCGTCGATGGTGTCCATGGCCAGGTACGGGTTGACCGCCCCGGCACCGTAGCCGATCAGCAGGGCGAAGTGCATCACCTCGCGCGCTTCGGCGGTTTCGATCACGAACCCGGCGCGGGTGCGCAACCCCTTGCGAATCAGGTGATTGTGCACAGCGGCCGTGGCCAGCAGGCTGGGGATCGGCGCATTGTCGGCATTCATGCCGCGATCCGACAGAATCAGCACCGTGCAGCCATTCTCCACCACCTTCTCCGCCTCACGGCACAGGTGCGCCACGGCGTTCGCCAGGCCGTCTTCGCCTTCGGCGGCAGGAAACAGCATGGGAAGGGTAACGGAGGACAGGCCGCCCAGCTCCACCTCGCGCAGGGTGGCCATCTCCTTGTTGGTGAGGATCGGCGTCTCCAGACGGATACGGCGCGCGGCCAGCGGGGTGGCGCGCAGCAGGTTCTGTTCGGAACCCAGCGCGCAGCCGGTGGACATGACGATCTCTTCGCGGATCGGGTCGATGGGCGGGTTGGTTACCTGGGCAAACAGCTGCTTGAAGTAGTTAAACAGCAATTGCGGCCGCTCCGAGAGCACCGCCAGAGCGGCGTCGTTGCCCATGGAGCCGATGGGCTCCATTCCGGTGCCAGCCATGGCCGACAGCACCACTTTCAGGTCTTCCTGGGAATAGCCGAAGGCCCGCTGCCAGGCGAACAGGTCCGCCCCCACAATGGGATTGACCAGCGCGCTCTTTTCGAGCTTCGCCAGATGCAGCTGGTTGCTCTTCAGCCAGCGGCCGTACGGCTTGGCCTGGGCCAGTTCGCTCTTGATCTCCTCGTCGTCGATGATGCGCCCCTGCACGGTGTCCACCAGGAACATGCGTCCCGGCTGCAGACGCCACTTCTTGACCACCTGATCGGCGGGCACGTCCAGCACCCCGGCCTCGGAGCCGAGAATGATGCGGTCGTCCTTGGTGATCATGTAGCGCGCCGGGCGCAGGCCGTTGCGGTCCAGGGTGGCGCCCACGAGGCGGCCATCGGTGAAGGCCATGGCGGCGGGCCCGTCCCACGGCTCCATCAGCTTGGCGTGGAACTCATAAAAATCGCGCAGCGACTGGTCCATCTCATCGTGACGGCCCCACGCCTCGGGCATCATCATCATGGCCGCATGCGGCAGTGAACGGCCCGCCTGCACCAGCAGTTCGAATACGTTGTCGAAGCTGGCCGAATCGGAGCGGCCCGGTTCGATAATTGGGAACAGCTTGGCAATGTCCCGGTCAAAGTGACCGCTCTCAAGCGCCGCTTCCCGCGCCTGCATCCACTTGCGGTTGCCGATCACGGTGTTGATCTCGCCGTTATGGGCGATGTAGCGGAACGGGTGTGCCAGCCCCCAACTGGGGAAGGTGTTGGTACTGTAGCGCTGGTGCACAAGCGCAATAGCGCTGACCATTGCGCCGTCGTTCAGGTCCGGGTAGTACTCATCCACCTGATGCGCCATCAGTTGCCCCTTGTACAACAGGGTGCGGCTGGACAGGCTGGTGATATAAAAGTAGTGCGCCTGATGCATGCTGCTGTCACGCACCGCGCTTTCCACCTGCTTGCGGATGACGTACAGCTTGCGCTCGAAGAAATCCTGGTCCGGGACCGTGGAACCGACGAAGAACTGGCGGATGACCGGCTCCTCGGAGCGCGCGCCGGGACCCAGGGTGCGGTTGTCGGTGGGCACGTCGCGCCAGCCGAGGAAGTCCTGCCCCTCATTGGCCACGTACTGCTCGATGACCAGTTCGCACCGGTTGCGCTGTTCCACGTCCGGCGGCAGAAACGCCATGCCCACGGCATACTTGCCCGGATTAGGCAGATCGAAGGCGGCTTCCTGACGCAGGAACGCGTCGGGAATCTGCATCAAAATCCCGGCGCCGTCGCCGGTATCGGGATCGGCCCCCACCGCACCGCGGTGGTGCAGATTCTTGAGGATGGTCAGGCCATCCTTGATGATGTCGTGGGACGGGCGCCCCTTCATATGACACACAAAGCCTACGCCACAGGCATCTTTTTCCATTTCCGGGCGATGCAGTCCGGCGAGGCGTTGATTCATTTTGTTCACAGGCATGACGCTATGCTTCGTCCACCACAATAACAGAGTAAATTAAAGCTTCTGGGAAACCGGCGCGCCGACCGCCCTCACACGCGGTTTTGCACTGGTGTGACGACGGGGAGGTGACAGGGACACTGCCGGGCGAGGATCGGCCCACCCGCCTCCGGAAAACTTCCAGAATCGCGCTAGTATACATCACCTCCCCCCCGCTTGTCGCCCCCCCCGCTCCCAAGGGCATTTCACCCACCCCGAACGCTTGACCCCGCCCCCCTCCGGGTCCTACCATATGGCCAATCCAGACGAGAACACGATTCTCATCCTTTAACCCGGTCCTGTGAGGCCGAGAAGGATCGACGCGCATGACGCCGCAGCACACCAGATCGGAGGCCGGGGGGAGGTCTGCCGCGCGTGAAATCCTGTCCGCCGATGATGCCGCCCGTGCCCTGAAGCGTATGGCGCACGAGGTACTTGAATCCGGCAAGGGCGCCGGCAACCTGGTGCTGGTGGGCATCCGCCGGGGTGGTGAGCCCCTGGCCCACCGGCTGGCCGACGCCATCCAGCAAATCGAATCGGTCCAGCCACCCATCGGCCTGCTGGACATCACCCTGTACCGGGACGACCTGGGCCAGCGGGCGGACCAGCCCGAGGTGCGCGAAACCCGCATCCCCTTCGACATTACCGGTAAGGACGTGCTGCTGGTGGACGACGTGCTGTTCACCGGGCGCACCATCAGCGCGGCCCTGAACGCGCTCACCGATTTCGGACGCCCGGCCCACGTGCTGCTGGCGGTGCTGGTGGACCGGGGTCACCGGGAGTTGCCCATCCGCGCCGACTTCGTGGGCAAGAACATTCCCACCAGCCCCGGCGACCGGGTGGAAGTGCGCTTCGGCGACGACGGCACCGTACTCGGAGCGACCTTGGAGGATGCCGCATGAGCCCCTCCGCCACTCCCACCGGCTCCACCCCGGAGACCACCACCCCCCGTTTCGGAAAACACCTGTTGAGCCTGCGCGACCTGTCCGCGGACACCATCACCGCCCTGCTCAACACCGCCGACGGCTTTCTGGAAATCGGCACCCGCACCGTCAAGAAGGTGCCCGCACTGCGCGGCAAGACGGTGGTTAACCTGTTCTTCGAACCGTCCACCCGCACCCGCACCAGCTTCGAACTGGCCGCCAAGCGGCTGTCCGCCGACGTGCTCAACATCACCGTGGCGGCCAGTTCGGTGGTCAAGGGGGAAACTCTCACCGACACGGCGCGCACCATCGAAGCTATGAACACCGACACGGTGGTCATCCGCCACGCCGCCGCCGGAGCCCCGCAACTGCTGGCGGAAACCCTCAACAGCCACGTGATCAACGCCGGGGATGGTGCCCACGAGCACCCCACCCAGGGGCTTCTGGATCTGTTCACCATCCGCCGCGCCAAAGGGCGCATCGAGGGGCTGAACGTGGTCATCGTGGGCGACATCACCCACAGCCGGGTGGCCCGTTCCGGACTCATCGGCCTCACCAAGCTGGGCGCCCACGTGCGTCTGGTCGCCCCGCCCACCATGATCCCGTCCGGCATCGAAAAACTCTCCGAGGGCCCCGGCGACGTGACCGTCGGGTACGATCTGGATGCGGCCCTGAAAGGGGCCGACGTGATCATGCCCCTGCGCCTGCAACTTGAGCGGCAGGGAGCGCCCCTGTTCCCCGGCAAGCGCGAATACGCCACCCTGTACGGCATCAACCGGGAACGCATGGCGGCCGCGGCCGAGGGGGCCATCGTCATGCACCCGGGTCCCATCAACCGGGGGGTGGAGATCGCCCACGACGTGGCCGACAGCGACCAGTCCACCATCCTCAGTCAGGTGACCCACGGCGTGGCGGTGCGCATGGCGGTGCTTTACCACTACTCCGCCGGACAGGGGGCCGCCGCATGACCACCCTGAGAATCATCGGCGGCCACCTGGTGGATCCGGCAGCCGGGGTGGATGCCCCGAAAGATCTGCTGATCGAGGACGGCCGCGTCACACAGGTGGCCGAACCGGGCGCCCTGCCCGCCTTGAACCACGCCGAAACCATCGATGCCACCGGCTGCCACGTGCTTCCGGGACTGATCGACACCCACGCCCACCTGAGGGAGCCGGGGCAGGAGCACAAGGAGACCGTAGCCGGAGCCGGGCGCCAGGCGGCCATGGGCGGCATCACCCATCTGTTCTCCATGCCCAACACCGACCCGGTGTGTGACTCGGTGGCGGTTTGCGAGCACATCACCACCCTGGCCGCCCGGGCCGGAACGGTGCGCGTGCTGCCGGTGGGGGCCCTCACCCGCAACATGGAAAACAAGGTGCTGTCGGAAATGGGCGAACTGGCCCGCAGCGGCGTTCCCGCCCTGGCCGACGCCTGGACGCCCATCGAGAGCAGCCAGATGTTCCGCCGCGCCCTGGAGTATGCCAAGGGGGTGGGTCTGCCGGTCATTACCGTGCCCCAGGACCTGGGCCTGTCCGCTGACGGGGTGATGCACGAGGGGGCCGTTTCCACCCGTCTGGGGCTGCCCGGAATTCCCGCCGCCAGCGAGGAGATCAGCGTGTCCCGCGCCATCGCGCTGGCGGAACTGACCGGCTGCCCGCTGCACGTGGCACCAATCACCACTGCCGGTTCGGTGCGCATGGTCCGGAACGCCCGAAACCGCGGCGTGACCGTATCCGCCGGAACCGCCCCCCACTACCTGCATCTGACCGACGAAGCGGTGGAGGGATATCCCACCGCGTGCAAGGTCTACCCGCCACTGCGCCCGCGGGCCGACGTGGAAGCCCTGCGCGCCGCTCTGGCCGACGGCACGGTGAGTGTGCTGTCCAGTTGTCACGCCCCCCACGCGGACTATGAAAAGGCGGTGGAATTCAATCAGGCCCCATTCGGCATGGCCGCCCTGTCCACCGCCCTGTCGCTTACCCTGGCGCTGGTGAAGGAGGGGGTGCTGCCCCTGTCCGACGCGGTGACCCGCTGGACCGCCGGCCCCCGGCAGGTGTTTGACCTGAGCTGCGGAACCCTGGCGGTGGGCGCAGTGGCCGACTTTACCCTGGTGGATCTGGCCGCCGACTGGCAGGTCACCCACGATGCAGTGGGCGGCCGCACCCACGGCACCCCATGGCTCCACCAGACCCTGTCCGGCCGGGTGATCCGCACCGCGCTGGGGGGAACCACCGTTTACCCGCATCCCACCGATGCATCCACCTATAAAGGAGCAGCATGACCAGCCCGCGCCCGGCTTTGCTGGCCCTGGCGGACGGCCGCATATTTCGCGGCACCGCCGTGGGCAAACTGGCCGATCAGCCGGTGGCCGGAGAAGTGGTGTTCAACACCTCTCTCACCGGCTACCAGGAAATCCTCACCGACCCGTCCTATCGGGGGCAGATGGTCACCATGACCTATCCCCACCAGGGCAACTACGGGGTAAACGGCGTGGACGTGGAATCGAGGCACCCGTTCCTCACCGGCTTCATCATGCGGGAATGTGAGCCACTGCCGTCCAATTTCCGCTCCGAGGGCGACCTGCCCGGCTATCTGGAACAAAATGGCATCGTGGGCATCGAGGGCATCGACACCCGCGCCTTGACCTGCCACATTCGCGACCAGGGGGCCCAACAGGCGGTGATCGTGTCCGGCAGAGCGGCGGAGGATGTGGAAGCCGCGGTGCGGGCGGCCCGCTCCGCACCGTTCATCGAGGGGCGCGATCTGGTCCGGGAAGTCACCTGTGACGCCCCCTACGAATGGACCGAGCCGACCCCCGGCGGCGCCACTCCCACCTTCCGCTACAAGGTGGTGGCCTACGACTTCGGCATCAAGCGCAATATCCTGCGCATGCTGGTGGATGCCGGGTGCCGGGTCACCGTGGTGCCCGCCGATCACCCGGCGGGCGAGGTGCTGGCCATGCAGCCGGACGGGGTGTTCCTGTCAAACGGCCCCGGCGATCCCGCCGCGGTGCCCTATGCCGCCGACCGCATCCGCCGCCTGCTCGGAAACGTGCCCTTGTTCGGCATCTGCCTGGGCCATCAGCTGCTGTCGCTGGCGCTGGGAGCCAAAACCTTCAAAATGGGTTTCGGCCACCACGGCGGCAACCAGCCGGTGAAGGATCTGGCCACCGGCAAGGTGGAAATCTCCGCCCAGAACCACGGCTTCGCGGTGGACCCGGGCACCCTGCCGGACACCCTGGAGGTGACCCACATCAACCTGAATGACGACACGGTGGAGGGGGTGCGCCACAAGATGCTGCCCGCCTTCTCGGTGCAGTACCACCCGGAGGCGGCCCCCGGCCCCCACGACTCCGCCTACCTGTTCAAACGCTTTACCGACCTGATGGACGCAAACTGACCGACCATGCCCAAGCGCACCGACATCCAGACCATTCTGCTCATCGGCTCCGGCCCCATCGTCATCGGCCAGGCCTGCGAATTCGACTATTCCGGCACCCAGGCCCTGAAGGCCCTCAAGGAGGAGGGATACCGGGTGGTGCTGGTGAACTCCAACCCGGCCACCATCATGACCGACCCGGAACTGGCCGACCGCACCTATGTGGAACCCATCACCCCCCAGGTGGTGGCGCGCATCATCGAGGCCGAAAGGCCCGACGCCATGCTGCCCACCATGGGCGGTCAGACCGCCCTCAATACGGCCATCGCCCTGTATGAGGACGGCACCCTGGAAAAATACGGGGTGGAACTGATCGGCGCCAACTACGACGCCATCATGGTGGCCGAGGACCGGGAGAAGTTCAAACAGGTGATCGCCCGGCTCGGCCTGCGCGTGCCGCGCTCCGACGTGGCCCGCTCCATGGAGAAGGCGTGGGAGGTGGTGGCCCACACCGGCTATCCGGCCATCATCCGCCCCTCGTTCACCATGGGCGGAACCGGTGGCGGCATCGCCTACAACCGGGAGGAATTCGAACCGGCGGTGCGCCGTGCGCTGGAAGCCAGTCCCATCCACGAACTGCTGGTGGAGGAGTCCATCCTCGGCTGGAAGGAGTACGAGCTGGAGGTGATGCGCGACCGCATGGACAACGTCACCATCATCTGCTCCATCGAAAACCTGGATCCCATGGGCGTGCACACCGGCGACTCGGTCACGGTGGCCCCGGCCCAGACCCTTACCGACCCGGAATACCAGCGCCTGCGCGACGCTTCGCTGGCCATCATCCGCGCCGTGGGAGTGGATACCGGCGGGTCCAACATCCAGTTCGGCGTCAATCCGGAGGACGGCGAAATCGTCGTCATCGAGATGAACCCGCGGGTGTCGCGCTCCTCGGCGCTGGCCTCCAAGGCCACCGGATTCCCCATCGCCAAGATCGCCGCCAAGTTGGCGGTGGGCTACACCCTGGACGAGATCCCCAACGACATCACCCGCGAAACCCCGGCCAGCTTCGAGCCATCCATCGACTACGTGGTGGTCAAACACCCCCGTTTCGCGTTCGAAAAGTTCCCCAAGGCCGACCCCACCCTGACCAGCCAGATGAAAAGCGTGGGCGAAACCATGTCCATCGGCCGCACCTTTTCCGAAGCGCTGGGCAAGGCACTGCGTTCGCTGGAAGTGGGTGCGCCGGGGCTCGACTCGCGCATCGGTGACCGGGATCCGGAAGCGGCCCGCGCCTATACCCTGGAGCGGCTCACCACCCCCAACTGGGAACGGCTGTGGCATCTGGCCGACGCCATTCGCATCGGCTTGACCGAAAAAGAGATTTTCCGCGCCAGCAAAATTGACCCTTGGTTCATCCGCCAGATGGCGCGCATCGTGGCGCTGGAGGACGAGGTGGCCCGGGCGGGAGCCAAAGCACTCACCGACCCCCACCTGTTGCGGCGGGCCAAGCGCGCGGGAATGGCCGACAGCCACCTGGGAGCCGTCACCGGCACCGGTGAGGCGGCGGTGATGGCCGCCCGGCGGGAGTTGAACATCCGCCCGGTGTTCAAGCGGGTGGATACCTGCGCCGCCGAGTTCCAGGCGCACACCCCGTATCTCTATTCCACCTATGAGGAGGAGTGTGAGGCGAATCCGACGGATAACCGAAAGGTCATCATTCTCGGCGGCGGACCCAACCGCATCGGCCAGGGCATCGAGTTCGACTACTGCTGCGTGCACGGCATCATGGCCGCCCGCGAGGACGGCTTCGAGGCCATCATGGTCAACTGCAATCCGGAAACCGTATCCACCGACTACGACACCTCGGACCGGCTCTACTTTGAACCGCTCACCCACGAGGACGTGATGGCCATCGTGGAGACCGAAAAGCCCATGGGCGTGGTGGTTCAGTACGGTGGCCAAACCCCTCTCAAGCTGGCCCTGGGGCTGGAGCGGGAGGGGGTGCCGATTCTGGGCACCCCGCCGGACGCCATCGACCGGGCCGAGGACCGGGAACGCTTCAACCGCATGGTGGAGCAACTCGGCCTCAAGCAACCGGCCGGAGGCACCGCCACCAGTGTGGACGCGGCACTGGCCATGGCCGAAACGATCGGCTACCCGGTCATGATCCGCCCCTCCTACGTGCTGGGCGGCCGCGCCATGGAAATCGTATACAGCGCAGACAAGCTGGTGGACTACATGCACCGGGCGGTGAAGGCCAGCCCGGACCATCCAGTGCTGGTGGATCACTACCTGTCCGGCGCTATCGAGGTGGACGTGGACGCGGTGGGGGACGGCCAGCAGGTGATCGTGGCCGGCATCATGGAGCACATTGAAGAGGCCGGGGTGCATTCCGGCGACTCGGCCTGTTCGCTTCCGCCCTACTCCCTGCCCCCGGAAATCATCGGGAAAATTGCCACCCAGACCCGCGCCATCGGCATGGAACTGGGGGTGGTGGGGTTGATGAACATCCAATACGCGGTCAAGGACGGCGAGGTGTACATCATCGAGGTAAATCCCCGCGCCAGCCGCACCGCACCGTTTGTCAGCAAGGCCACCGGCATTCCGTGGGCCAAGGTGTCCATGCGCTGCATGCTGGGCCAGAGCCTGGCGGATCAGGGTATCGCCGAGCCCTCCATGGCACCCGGCGCTTTGGGTCACGTGGCGGTCAAGGAGGCGGTGTTCCCGTTCAACAAGTTCCCCGGTGTGGACCCGATCCTGGGGCCGGAAATGCTCTCCACCGGCGAGGTGATGGGGCTGGCCAGCGATTTCCCCGAGGCCTTTGCCAAGGCTCAGGAGGCCGCCTGGACCCGGCTGCCGGAGTCCGGCGCCGCGTTCCTGTCGGTCAAGGACGAAGACAAGGGCGACATCGTGCAAACCGCGCGCGAGCTGATCGGGGCCGGCTTCACCATCGTCGCCACCCACGGCACCTGCAAGGCCCTGGAAGCCGCCGGAGTTCCCGCCACCCGGGTCAACAAGATGAGCGAGGGACGGCCCAACGCGGTGGACATGCTGAAAAACGGTGACATCTCGATTACAATTAATACTGTCGGAAATGCGGCAGCCCAGAGCGACTCGTTCTGGTTGCGGCGTGAAGCGATCACCCAGAAAGCCAGCTATTTCACCACCGCGGCCGCCGGGCGCGCGGCGGTGGGGGCCATCAGCGCGGTGGCCAAAAAAGGCTTTTCTATCCGACCGCTTCAGGATTATTTTAAATAGAGGCGGCCCGCTTGTTTGTGACGCGGCCCGTTTTTTTACCAATTACACGTAATTTCGGGATCTGACACAGCATGACGCGTGAACCGATGACCGCCGAAGGATTTAAAAGACTGAAAGACGAGCTTGAGCGTCTCAAGGCCGTGGAACGCCCCGCGGTCATCGAGGCCATCGCCGAGGCGCGCAGCCACGGAGACCTTTCGGAGAACGCCGAGTACGACGCCGCCAAGGAAAAGCAGGGGATGATCGAGGGGCGCATCGCCGAAATCGATCACAAACTGGCCATTGCCGAGGTGATTGACGTGTCCACCCTGTCCGGAGACAAGATCACCTTCGGCGCCACCGTGACCCTGTTCGACCTGGAGAGCGAAAAGGAAATCCAGTACCAGATCGTTGGCGCCGACGAAACCGACCTGGCCCGGGGCCGCATCTCGGTGCGTTCGCCCATGGCCCGCGCGCTGATCGGCAAAAGCGTCAGCGACGAAGTGACCCTGAACGCCCCCGGTGGAACCCGCGAATTCGAAATCCAGGACGTGGCGTTCCGCTAGACGCGAACGGCGCGCCAACCGCCGCCCCTTGAAAATAATTCCGGGATTGGCCATTCTGGCCCCAAATGGTGGGGGCAGTGTGGAGTCGTACCCATGGCCAACCCGCCCATCATCACCCTGACCACCGATTTCGGCCACCGCGACCCCTACGTGGGGGTCATGAAGGGGGTCATCCTGTCCATCTGCCCCACCACGCGCATTGTGGACCTGAGCCACGAAGTGACGCCGTTCCACACCGAACAGGCGCCATTTCTGGTCAGTCAGGCGGTGCCTTATTTCCCGCCGGGAACCATCCACGTGGCGGTGGTGGACCCCGGCGTCGGCGGCTCCCGCCGGGCGCTGATCGCCCAGGGGCGGCGCGGGGTCTATGTGGGGCCCGACAATGGCATCCTCGGCCCCCTGCTGGCCGATGACGCAGCGGTGATCGTGCACCAGATCGGAACCCCGGATTTTCTGCCCAAACACCCGTCCGCCACCTTCCACGGCCGCGACATATTTGCTCCGGCAGCGGCTCACCTGGCGATGGGAAAACCGCTTGCCGACTTCGGCCCGGCGGTGACCGACCCGCCCGCGGCGCCATTCGTGGAGCCGGAGGCCACCTCCACCGGATGGCGCGGACAGGTCATCCACGTGGACCGCTTCGGCAACCTGATTACCAACATCCCCGTCTTTCTGGCGGAACGCATCGCATCCATCACTGTGGGGCACCACACCGTCTATCACGCCAGCCACTTCGGCGGGGTGAAGCCCGGCGTAGCCGCGTTCATTCAGGGCAGCAGCGAACGCATCGAGGTGTTTGTAAACGAGGGCAACGCCAGCGCGGTGCTGGGCGCCAACGTGGGCGGCCCCGTGCTGGTCGCCCGCAAGCAGGCGTAACCCCCTCCGACCACCCCCCGCTCGGCTCAAGTCCGCCCCTTGCGCAACCGACACGAGAGGCGGTACCAGCCCGGACCGTCCGGGTCCGGAAAGTATGTTGGGGGTCCATGCAACCAGCAAACGACAAGGCCGCCGCGCGGGAACGTCAGGCCCGCGCCGATTACCGCAAGCAGTGGCTCCGCCATCTGGTCAAAACCGTATCGGTGACCGCCCTGGTGTTGGTGTTCACCGGGGTGTTCGCAATGCTGGCCAAACCCCCGGTCACAGACGCCCTTGCCCAACGGGCATCCACGTCCTGGCCGACGGCACCGGGAGTCCTTACCGACGTCTCCGCCACCCCCATCAACCCGGATAGCGGCGGCAGCCTTCGGTACCAGCAGGCCAGAATTTCCTTCCGTTACCAGGTGGGCGGCGCCATTTACGCCGGCAACCGCATCCGCTTGATCCCACGCACCTACACCGACCGCCAGCACCAGGTGGAGGCCCTCTCCCCGTATCGCAAGGGCGGGCGTATCACCGTGCATTACAATCCGGCGGATCCGGCGGTGGCGGTGCTGGAGCCGGGCGCGGAGTGGATCGACTGGCGGCCCGCCGCCCTGCCGGGCGGCCTGGCACTGGCATGCTTACTGGCAATCCTGTTGTTCTGGGTCCATGCGGTGCGGGATCGCCCGCGCTACGATTACGAGCCCATCGTGGACCTGTTCCAGCAGGCCGTGCGCGGGGGTTAGTCCCACCCGTCCCGGCGGCCCCGGACACCCACCTTCGCCGGGACTTGCCGCTGTGGGGGATTGGGGGATACGCTGAAACCACAACCCCGGTACGGAGGGCATCCCACATCCCGAACCCGCCACGCATCGGCATCATCCTCTCCTCCGGTGGGGGCCGGGGGGTGTACGGCCACACCGGCTTTCTGCAGGCCATGACGGAGATGGAAATCCCGGTGACCGCCGGGGCCGGATGCAGTGCCGGCGCAGTAGTGGGGGCAATTCACGCCAGCGGTGGCAATATGGACACCTGGCGCGCGGCCATCACACGCGTGCGCCGGAACGACTTCTGGCGCCCCGATTCCCCACTCCGGTTGCTGTGGTCTCTGGGGGTCCGCCGCGGTCGAGGCTGGCTGGGGCTGGCCGGTACCGCCGCGGCCATTTCGTTTGTATCCCGCCATCTGGGAGCCACCACCTTCGAAGCGTGCTGCTATCCGTTCCGCTGTGTGGCGTTGAGCATCGGCACCGGCACCTCCCGCGTGTTCGATTCCGGCGAGCTGGCACCCCGGGTCATGGCCAGTGCCGCCATGCCGGTGCTGTACCGCCCCGTGGCCTTGGAGGGTGACCTGTTTTGCGACGGGGCGCTGATCACACTGGCCCCCACCGAGGCCATCTGCTGCCGGTACAATCTGGACCTGCTGATCATCCACCACGTTTCGGAACGCCGCGCGCACCGGCCGGAGTTGACCCGGGTTCTGAACCAGCGGTGGTCCCTGCTCGGCACCCTGCACCGGGTCATCTACCGCCAACGGCCCTGGTACCTGGGACAACGGCCCCTGTCGAAAACCGTCTGCCCGTGCGGGTGTGGAACTCCGGTCCTGGTGGTGGAGCCCGACCTGCCGGAACTGTGCTGGCCGCTCACGGAAGCAGGCCCCGCTATCGCGGAGGAAGCCCGGCGTCAGACGCTGGCGGTGCTGCCACGGGCAATCAACTCGGCGCTGGCTGGGAACGGGGAATCCCCATCAGCACCCTCCGCCCCCGACCAACGGCCCCCCTGCTGACGCCCTCCGCTACCAGCCCCGCCCTTCGGCGATCTGGTGCAGAACCACGGTGTTGCCATCCGGGTCCAGCAGCACCGCCATGTGGCACACGTCGCCTTGACCGTGATTGTTGGTCCACGGGGGACGCGCCACGGTGGCCCCGGCAGCCGCCAGGCGCGCAAAGTCCGCGTTGATGTCATCCGACTCCAGGGACAGATAGGCGCGCACCCGGTCGGAAATTTCCGGCGTAATGGCGTCCAGCGCGATTACCGCGCCGTCCGGGGTGGTAAACTCCACCCACTTGCCGCTTGGCGACACATCCCCGGCGGCCAGCCCCAGCACCTCACCATAGAATCTTTTGGCCGCCTCCAGGTCGCGGGTCGGCTGGGCCACGAAGGCCATTCTGGTGATCATCGTTTTTTTCTCCCCTTCTTCAGGCCCTGCTTGTGGTTCCGGGCCTGTTTGCGTGATTCGCGCTCCCGGCCACGGGGGTCCGCCTTCGGTTTCCGGGCCACGGGCTCCCGCACCCGTCCGTCCTCATCCAGTTCCACCAGATCCAGCGTCACCTTCCCGGCCAGGGGGTCCGCGTGCAGCACCCGCACGGTGATCGGATCACCAATCTGCCAGCGCCCGCCGCCGGTCCCCACCAACGCCATGTGACGCTCGTCAAAGGTCACCCGCACCGGCAGGTTTTCCACCGGAATCATGCCGTCGAAACCGAATTCGGTGAGCTCCACGAACATGCCGAAACGGGCCACCGAATCGATCACCCCGGGGAACACCTCCCCCTCCTTGCGGGCCAGAAAGCGGCATTTCTTGATGTCCGTCACCCGCCGTTCCGCGCTCATGGCGCGCCGTTCGCGGGCCGATGCGTGGGCGGCGGTGCTCTCCAGGTCCTTCACCCAATCCAACTCCCGCCACCGGCCGCCGGACAGCCGGTGATGCACCAGCCGGTGCACCAGCAGGTCCGGATAACGGCGGATGGGACTGGTGAAATGGCAGTAAGTGTGCGCCGCCAGTCCGTAGTGCATGATGTGCTCGCCGGTGTAGCGGGCCTGCTTCAACGAGCGGATCAACAGGCCGTTCAGCACGTGTTCCGCCGGGTGCCCCACCGCCTTGCCCAGCAACCCCTGCAACGCCTTGGGCGCCGGGGTATCCCGGAAGTAGGGGATCGGCACCTCCTCGCCCAGCACGTTGCGCGCCACTGGAACGAAGGCGTTGATGCGGTCCAGATCCGGATCCTCGTGCACCCGGTACACACACGGCCACTTACCATCGGTGAGCCATTCCGCCACCGTCTCGTTCGCCACCAGCATGAATTCCTCGATCAGCCGGTGGGCGATCTCCCGCTCCTGGCTGAGGATGTCGCGAATCTCCCCTTCGGTACCGAGCACGATCAGCGTTTCCGGCAGATCGAAGTCCAGGCTGCCGCGCTGGTGGCGAATCTGCATGCGCTTGCGGGCGAGTTTTTCCATTCCCTCCAGCATCGGCAACAGCGGTGCGTAGGCCTCGCGCAGTGTCGGGTCCCGATCTACCAGCATGCGGTTGACGCCGGTATAGGTGAGGCGCGCATCGCTTTTGATCACCGAGGCGAACACCTTGTAGCCGGTGCGGTTGCCGTCCGCATCGAAGTGCATGCGGGCGGTGAGGGTGCACCGCTCCACCTCCGGGTTGAGGGAGCAGATGCCGTTGGACAATTCCTCCGGGAACATGGGCACCACCCGGTCAGGCAGATATACGCTGGTGGCCCGCTCCCAGGCCTCCGCATCCAGAGGCGAGCCGGCGGGGGCGAAGGTGTCCACATCGGCAATGTGCACCCACAGGGTGCCGCCGCCGTCGGCTTCCGCCTGCCAACTCACCGCATCGTCGAAGTCTTTGGCCGTCTCGCCGTCGATGGTGACCGTTTGCAGGTCACGCAGGTCCTCGCGGCCCTCGCGCAGTTGCGGCGTGACCTTTTGCGGCAGCCGTTTGGCTGCCTGCACCACCTCCACCGGGAAGGCCGGAATGATGCCCAGTTCCGCCAACACCAGCGGACTGTCCAGGTTCGGGTCGGTGCCGTCCCCCAACACCTGGGTGACGGTTCCGGCCAGCGGCTCGCCCCGCTCCGGATAGGCGGTGATGGTCACCTCCACCAGATCACCCTCGCGGGCGTTGCCCGCATCGGATGCGGACACCATCACCGGACGGGTCTGGCGGCTGTCCAGCGGCACCGCCACCCACCGGCTGTGGAATCGCTCCAGGCGGCCCACCAGACTGGTTTGGGAACGGGACAGCACCTTCAGGTCCGTGCCGGAGGTGCGGCCGTCGCGGCCGGGCACCACCCGCACCGAAACCCGGTCGCCATGCATGGCGCTGCCGGATTCGCGGCGCGGCACGTACACGTCCTCCCCACCCGATTCCGACACCACAAAGCCAAAGCCATCCGCATGGGCGATAAAGCGTCCGGTGATGGTGTTCCGGCTGGCGTCACCCGCCAGGAAACCGCTGCCTGATTTTACGAGTTTTCCGTCCTGTGTCAGATCACGCAGGGCGTGGCCCACCTCCTTGCGGCGGGCACGGGGAATGTCTAACCGGCGCATGATTTCGCCGATGGTTATGGGGCTGTCGCCCCGCTTGACCGCGGCATAGATGCGGTCCTTGATCGATTTGGACAAATTGGGTTCTTTTCTCTGCCTCCCGGTCAGGGAGGCGTGGTTTGCAGGCGAACCACCCCGGCCACCCGGCCGGTGGCGCGTTCCACCTGATAAATTTCCTGCGCGCCGGCGGCATTTTCCACCAGCACATCAACAAAAGCGGCCCCCGAGGACACATCCACCGCCCGGCTTCCCGGAGGCAGCGGAATCATCGCATGCGGCGCCACGGCGACACCGGTTGACAGGGACGGAGAGGTTACGTCACTTTCGGCGCCCACCTTCCCCATCTGTTTGCGGGCCACCACCACCGCCAGCGCGGCCACCCCCACCACCAGCAGGGTGGTCATGATCAGCACTGCCAGTTTGGCGACCTTGAGCGCCGTGTCGGACCCTTGGGGTTCGGTTATTTCTTCCTGCATCCGCGCAATACCGGCTCCTTGAGCCGCTCCGGGTTGCGAGCCAGCACCAGCGACAGATAGTCGGGGGTGTGCCCCTTGAGGGTGGTTATGTCGGCGACCACCTGTTCCTGATCCGTGCCCACCTTGTTCACGAACACCGCGTGTTTGGCCAGCCCCCGCTCCTCGAGCAGGTCGATGAGCTGGTCCATGACCGGTTTTACCTTAAGCAGCACCACCGTATCAAACCGTTCCAGCATTTCGCCGACGATTTCCACCCCGTAGGTGGCGGGCAGAATCGCCACCCGGTCGTCCCCCGCCGCCAGCGGCATGAGGGTACGCGCGGCGGCGGCGTGATAGGCGGAAATGCCCGGAATCACCTCCACCGGAGCCTGGGGCAGTAAACGGCACACCTCACGGAACACATAGATAAAGGTGCCAAAGGTGAACGGATCCCCCTCGCACAAAAAGGCCACGCTCTCGCCCCCCGCCAGCCGTTCCGCCACGGCCCGCCCGGCCTTTTCCCAATGGGGGCGCAGCACCTCCGGATCGGACCGCATGGGGAAAGTCAGTTCCAGCACTTCCTGCTGGTCGGTAATCAGATCGGCCACGATGGAACGGGCGAAGGAGTCGGCCCCCACCGCCTTCACCGGCACAGCCAGCAGGCGCGTGGCCGAGATCACCCGGAACGCGCGCATGGTCAACAGGTCCAGCGCACCGGGCCCAAGGCCAACGCCGTACAGGGTTCCGATTGAAGTGGGGGGGAGGGACTCCCCGTCATTAGGCGCGTGGGGTTGCATGGGCATACGGGTGCGGGAAGCACTCAGTATACCGGGTTGCGCACGGACTCGCGCGCAAAATCCTATTTTGGCGGATGAAATTCCGACAGCGCCGGTGCACGCTCGTCGTGAAAGGCCCCCTGCACGTCGTCGTGGGGCAGGTGGATGTGCTCCTCCCCTGGCGGGCAGGTGCCGTGTTGCGCATGGTAGGTGAACTCGTCCATGAAGTACATCAGCCCGGTGGCCACCGGCAGGCAGGCGCCATCCGCCAGCGCGCAGCAGGTGGTGCCGGGCACCGCGCCGGACAATCGGGCCAGGGCGTCGATGTCGGCCTGACTGCCGTGCCCGGTCTCCAGGGCGGTGAGCCACTGGAACATGAAGCGCGTCCCCTCCCGGCATGGGGTGCACTTGCCGCAGGATTCGTCGTGGAAGAATCGCAGCAGGCTTTGGGCCGCCCCCACCATGCAGGTGTGCTGGTCGAAAATCATCACCGTGCCGGTGCCGAACTCCCCCCCCATGGCCTTCAGGGATTCAAAATCCAGCGGCAGGTCCAGGTGATCCTCGGTCAAAAAGCCCGATGCCGCACCCCCCGGCAGGGCCGCCTTGAAGCGCCGCCCTTCGGAAATGCCGCCGCATACGGCGATCAACTGGCGCAGGGTGGTGCCCATGGGCAGTTCATAGTTGCCGGGTTTGCTCACATGGCCGCTCACCGAGTAGACCTTCGGCCCGGGCGCCAGAGGCGAGCCGATGGCGGCGAAGTTTTCCGGCCCCAGCCCCACCACCACCGGAATGGCGGACAGGGTTTCGATATTCTGCACCACCGTGGGCCGTCCCCACAGTCCATAGACGGTGGGATAGGGCGGCTTGGGGCGTGGATAGGGCAGTTTTCCCTCCACGCTCTCGATGAGGGCGGTCTGCTCGCCGCAGATGTAGGCGCCGCCGGACACGAAAATCTCGAACTCCACCTCCACCCCGGTGCCCATCACGTCCCCGCCGATGATGCCCGCGTCCTCGGCCTCCTTGAGGGCGCGCCCCACCCGCTCCTGGGCCAGTTCGTATTCCAGCCGGATGTAGATGATGGCTCGCGTGGCCTTGACCGCGTAGGCACTTAAAATCAGCCCTTCGATCAACTGGTGCGGGTTGCACTCCATCAGTTCCCGGTCCTTGAACGCACCCGGTTCCGACTCGTCGCCATTGGCGATCACATACCGCTGGCCCGGCACATCGGCCACCCGGCGCCACTTCTTGGCCACCGGCTGCCCCGCGCCGCCGCGTCCGCGCAGGTTGGATACCGCCAACCACTCGGTCAGATCCTCCCGGCTCACCTTGCCCAACACCTGCTGCACGGTGGAATAGCCGCCCGCCTTGCGATAATCCGCCAGACGGTGAATGTTCGGATGCTCCAGATGGCGCAACAGGTGGCGAGTCTGCTCCGGCGCCTCTGTCGTGGCCTTTTTTCCGGTGCGCTTGTCGATGGACTGGGTCACGTAACTCCCTTTATTTGGCGTCGAGGTCGCAATATCCCCTGCGTCTCCACCCCCGCACGGAAACTCGTGAACAAATATCGTTCATTTATCGGACGATAGGCTGGTTTCCGTGAGACGGAGGAACCGGCCGCCGATTGCCCCGGCCCTCGTCGCGTGGTACCGTTCGCGCCGATGAAGGATGTGACATGAACAACACCACCGAAAAACCGCACACACCCGCCGACCGGCTGGTGCTGCTGCTGGCCACCGGCCTTGGCAGCGGCTATGCGCCCAAGGCACCGGGCACCGCGGGCAGCCTGTTGGCGCTGGCCCTGGCCTGGCCGCTCATGTCCCTTCCGCTGCCCGTCTATCTGACGGTCACCGCCCTGGTGGCGGTGACGGGCACCTTCATCGCCGGACGCGCCGAAACCCTGCTGGGCGGCAAGGACCACAAATCCATCGTGATCGACGAGGTGGCGGGCATTCTGGTCACCCTGGCCGCCGTGCCCCCCACCTGGCAGCATCTGGTGTTGGGGTTCCTGCTGTTCCGCCTGTTCGACATCTCCAAACCGCCCCCCTGCCGCTGGGCGGAGCGCCGCTTCAAGGGCGGCATCGGGGTCATGGCCGACGACCTGATGGCCGGCGTGTATGCCGCCTTGGTGCTGCACCTGACCACCCGCCTGCTGGACATCTAGCATGACCGGGCCGCGCACCGAATTGCTGCTCACCGGAGAGGAATTGGTGACCGGCAAGGTGGTGGACAGCAACGGCCCGTTTCTGGCCGCCCGCTTGGCCCGCATGGGGCTGCCGTGTCTGCGCATGACCCTGGTGGGCGACGGGGGTACGGAGATCACAGCCGCCGCCCGGGAGGCCCTGAGCCGCGCCGATCTGGTGATCGTTTCCGGCGGCCTCGGCCCCACCGGCGACGACGTGACCCGCCCGGCCCTGGCCGAGGCGCTGCAACGCCCCCTGACATCACCGGACCCCCTGCCCGGTCACCGCCCCGGCACGGTGCCCGAAGGGGCCCGGCAGATCGACAACCCCCAGGGCAGCGCCGCCGGATTCTGGGTGGACGCGGGATGCGTGCTGGTAGCCCTGCCCGGCGTGCCGTGGGAACTGGAGGCCATGTGGCCGGAACTGGAGTCGCGCATCCGCTCCCGTTTTCCCGATGCGGTGCGCTTTGCCCGCACCCTGCGCACTGTGGGGCGCATGGAAAAGGAACTGGACGGCCAGGTACGGGAGGCGCTGGCCGGGATGTACGGGGTCACCTGGGGGGTGACCGCCAACCCTCTGGCGGTGGACCTGCACCTGACCGCGAATGACGCAATTGCCCTGGACGAGGCGGATGCACGGGTGCGAAGGGCGGTGGGGGACGCAGTCTATGCGGAGGGGGACACCTCCCTGGCGGAAACAGTGGGCATCCTGTTGCGCGGCAAGGGATGGCGGGTGGCCACGGCGGAAAGCTGCACCGGCGGCGGGATCAGCGCCGCCCTGACCGCGGTGCCGGGGGCATCCGACTACGTGGAGCGGGCGGTGGTGAGCTACTCCAACGCCGCCAAGGTGGAGGCGCTGGGGGTGCCGGAAGCGCTCATCGCCGAACACGGCGCGGTCAGCGAACCGGTTGCTCGCGCCATGGCCGAGGGGTTGTTAACGCGTTCCCACGCGGACATCACCCTGTCGGTGACCGGTATCGCCGGGCCCACCGGCGGCACGGCGGAGAAGCCGGTGGGGACGGTTTTCATGGCGGTGGCCGGTCCGGACGGCACCTTCTGCCGCCGCTTTGTTCACGCGGGCGACCGCGCGCGCTTCGTTGTGCGTACGGTGAACCGGGGCCTGGATATGCTGCGCCACCGGATCACCGGCGGCATGGCCAGCCTGGAGCGGCACTTCCCGCCCGGTTGATTCGTCCTTTTGCTCCCTGAGTTGACGCCGCCCTGTCCGGTGCGGTTAAATTCCCGATTCGCGGTCAAGGGAAGCCGGTGCAATTCCGGCGCGGTCCCGCCACTGTAAGCGAGGAGTCCCCGTTCGTTGGGTGCCACTGGGTTGTTCACTACCTGGGAAGGCGGAACGGAGGCGGTGATGCGCAAGCCAGGAGACCTGCCGCGACAGGCCGTTTTTTCCCGAGGAGGAACCATGTACACATCCGCTTATACCCGCCCGCTTTCCGCCGCCCTGGTAAAGGTGGCCCCCTTTGCCGTCGCCATCCTGGCCGGCTGTGCCCTGCTGTGGATCACCGGCTTTGCACCGCTTCCAGCCGTACACGATGCCGTGCACGACGTGCGCCACGCGGCCGGATTTCCGTGCCACTGAGCGCCTCCGCCTCCGGTGCGGTTTCCGTCCGTGGGCTGATGACCGCCGCCCTGACCACCGGTTTGCCGGTGGGCGTGCTGTACGGTATCGCCGTGCTGTGGCTGGCCAGCCCGAAACTGATGGGCATTGATCTGGCCCAAGGGGGTTCCGCCGCCTTCACCGGCTTCCCGTCGCCCTGGGTGACGGTGGCCGGTGCCATCGGCCTGGCCGTGGGGCTGTCCCTGATCGTTATCCCTCTGTGCCGGGCCCTCGCCCGCTCCGCCCGCGGCCAGTTGCTGCTGGCGGCCACCCTGTTAATGATCGCATTCGTTCTGCTCGCTCCTCGCGCCGGGGTGGTGCCGGACGTGGCCAGCCCGCATGCCGCCACCCTGGCCTCCGATCTGCGCGCCGGCTCGCTTCTTGCCAACGGCGTGCTGTGTGCCGGGCTGGCCGTGGCCATCCCCCTCGCCCTGCGCCGCCGGCTCCGCTAGACCAAAACCGGCCTTTTTTCCGGCCCATGGACGCCGTTTGCGGGCGGTGCTGCTATGGGGGCTT
>JAOUMB010000043.1 GCA_029881725.1 Nitrospirota bacterium | reverse complement strand
GGCCCCCGGGGGGGGGGGCCACCCAAGCATGGCCCGCAGGGTGGAGGGGGGTTGCCATTCCACGGCCGGTTTCCCCTTCGGATATCGGTGAGGGCCGTGCCCTCCGGCGACCCGGCGGGGGGGGCCATCCAAGCATGGACCGCAGGGTGGAGGGGTGTTGCCATTCCACGGCCGGTTTCCCCTTCGGATATCGGTGAGGGCCGTGCCCTCCGGCGACCCGGCGGGGGGGGATCGGTCAGGCATGAACCGCAGGGTGGAGGGGCGTTGCCATTCCACGGCCGGTTTCCCCTTCGGATACCGGTGAGGGCCGTGCCCTCCGCCACCCGGTGGGAGGGCCATCCAAGCATGGACCGCAGGGTGGAGGGGGTTCCTCTTCCGTGGCCGGTTTCCCCTTCGGATATCGGTGAGGGCCGTGCCCTCAGTCGTCCTGGTAGTAGGGGAGGATTTTGTCGTAATTGACGTCCTCGGAGGCGGCGCCCCACGGCTTTTTGCCGTAGAACAGCACCCCTTCGTCGATGATGTCGGTAAAGGTGGCGCCGTGGAGTTTCACCTTGCGCAGATCGGTGTGGATGAACGCGGTTTCGCGGAATTCGGAGCCATCCAGAATGGCGCCCCGGAAATTGGCCCCGGTGCAGTCGGTGCGCACCATGGTGGCGTTTTCAATTTCGGAATCGTACAGCACCGCGCCGGTCAGCTTGGCGTCGGTAAAGTCCACCCCGGGCATGCGGCAGACCATGAACTGGGCGCGGTTCAGGTCGGTTCCGACGAAGCGGGCATCCTTCATCAGGGCGCGCTGGAAAAAGGTGCGGTGGCAGATGGCGCCGGAAAGGTCGACCCCTTCGGCGAGAATTTCAACCATGTAGGCGTCGGACAAGGTGGCGCCGGTCAGGTTGGTGCCCTTCAGGTTGGCCCGGGTCAGGGTGGCGTGGGTCAGATCCAGGCCGGACAGATCCAGGCCGGACAGATCGCTGTAGGACAGATCTGCGTCGTAGAACGACTCCCCGGCGGCGGCCTTTTCCTCGACTTGTTCGCGTGTCAGTGATGCCATGTTCCCTCCTGGCCTTGCGGGCCCCCCCGAAAAAAAGGAACGGCCCATGCCCGGTGCGAGCATGGGCCGTTCGATGTGTCGGCCGATTGACGGCCTACGGCTTGTAACGGTCGAAGATGTTGTCCCAGTCGATGGTCTCTTTCATTCCGTAGAACTCCTGGACCTGCTTCACCTTCTCGTAGTACACCGGCTTCTGGGCCTGGTAGTACACGCCGACCGGCACCGGAGCATCCTCGCTGTGGTGATGCTGGTACAACTCGGAGGCCTTCATCATGGCCGCCGCGCGGTTCGACAGGTCGGTGTGCTCACCGGCCTCGTTGATGTCGTGGATGCGCGGACGGAAATAGGCGAAGGTGTCGACCTTGTTGTAGGTCGGGCACGGGGACAGGATGTTGACGTAGGAGAAGCCCTGGTGGGCCAGCGCCTCGTTGATCACCTTGCCCATGTGCTTGGCGTTGGCCGAGTAGGTCTGGGCCACGTAGGTGGCACCGTAGGTGATCATCATCTCGATCGGGTTCATCGGCTCATCCAGGTTGCCCAGGTCGCTGGCCAGGGTGCCGGGCAGGCCGGTACGGGACAGCGGGGAGGTCTGGTTCTTGGTGAGCGCGAAGGTGCCGTTGTCCATGACGATGACGGTCATGTTCATGTTCCGGCGCGCCGGGTGCATGATGTGACCGCCGCCGATGGCGAAGCAGTCGCCATCGCCGATGGTGACCACCACCGGCATTTCCGGACGGGCCAGGTGGGCGCCAATGGCCACCGGCACGGCGCGGCCGTGGCAGCTGTGGATGCCGAAGGAGTTCATCCACAGGGGCAGACGGCTGGAGCAGCCGATGCCGGACACGGTGGTGACCGCGCTGGGATCGTACTTCTGGTCGGCATAGGCCTTGGCCAGGGAGCTCACCACACCGAAATCGCCACAACCCGGGCACCAGGTGGGGGTGATGTCGCTGCGATAGTCCTTCGCCTTGAGGGGTTCTTCAACGTGAACATTTATAACTGCTGGCAGTGCCATGCTTTTCTCTCCTTAGTAATCCGGAAGAAGTCTGTCCGGAAACCTAGTGAATCGCCATGCGGGCCTTGGGGGCTTCTTCCTTCAGCAGTTCGAGGGCCATGGCCTCGATCTCCCGCGGGATGAGCGGCTCACCACGATAGGCGTTGAACTTGATCGGCACCACGTTGGTGCGCATCTTGATCAGGTCCGCGAACTGGCCCTGGTAGTTGGCCTCGGGCACCACCACCTTCTTCACGCTCTTGGCGAAGGCCTCGATCTGCTTCTGCGGCATCGGCCACAGCATCTTCGGGTACAGGGCGCTGACCTTGTGGCCCTGGGCGCGCAGGCGGGCCACCGCCTCGCGGGTCACCGACTGGGTCATGCCCCAGCAGATGATGCCCAGATCGTCGCCGTCCTCACCCTCGCGCTCGATGGGCTTGTAGGCATCCTCGATGCCGTCGAACTTGCGCCAGCGCTTCTCGGTCATCGCGTTGCGGGTTTCCGGGTTGGTGCGCGGGCCCGAGTCCTCGGCGTGCTCCAGACCGGTGGCCGCGTAGTTGGTGCCCGGGATGCCCGGGGCGCCCATGGGCGACACACCGCTGTCGGTGATCTGGTAACGGTTGAAGATGGACGGGTCCGGCTGCGGCTTGGCGAAATCGCGATCGACGATTTCGTAGTCCGCCACGTTCGGCCGGGGAATCGCCTCGGTCTGAATGGACAGGGAGGCGTCGGACAGCAGCATCACCGGGGTCTGGTACTTCTCGGCCAGGTTCAGGGCGTCGACGGTGAGGTCGACACAGTCCTGCACGTTGGCGGCGGCCAGCACCACGCGGGGGGCGTCTCCGTGGCCGCCCAGGGCGCAGGCGAACAGGTCGGACTGGTCGTGCTTGGTGGGCATGCCGGTGGAGGGGCCGCCGCGCTGCACGTCAGCCACCACGATGGGCACCTCGGACATGACGGCCAGGCCGATCAGCTCCTGCATCAGGGAGATGCCCGGACCGGCGGTGGCGGTGATGGCTTTCTTGCCGGTGAAGCTGGCGCCGATGACGGTGGCCAGCGCGGAGATCTCGTCCTCGGTCTGGTACACAACGCCGCCGGTCTGGTGCATGATGTCCACCAGGTGATTGCCCACGCTGGTGGCCGGGGTGATCGGGTAGGCGCCGTAGAACTTGGCGCCGCCGATGACGGCGCCGACCGAGATGGCCTGGTTGCCCTCAAGGATGATGACGTCCTTCTGGGCCGTGGAGGCCGGGAAGGTGTACTTCACGTCGCGGTCCGGGTAGTTATCGCGGATCCACTGACGGCCCAGTTCGATGGCCTGATAGTTGAAGTCAACGATCGCCTGGCCCTTCTTGATGAACTTGTCGTGGATGGAGCTCTTCAGGGAGTCCTCCGGGAGGCCGAACAGCTCGATCACGGCACCCATGGCGACCATGTTCTTGGCGATGTAGTTCTTGAGGGTGTTCTTGGCGATGTCGCTCATGGGAACGGCGAACATCTGCACGCCTTCGTGCTCCTCCGCCTCGAAGTCGCCGCCGTGGGGTCCGTCCCACACCATTACAGTACCGGGCTTCAGGAGCGGCTTGTTGACCTCGTAGGCCTCGCCGTTGAATGCCACCAGAATGTCGAAACCGTCGCCCTGGGAGAGGATCTTCTCATCGGAGATGCGTACCTGGGACAGCGCATAGCCGCCCTTGATCTCCGCCGGGAAGCTCTTGAAGGTCATCACCTCCATGCCCGAGCGGGTCGCTGCCTGCATGATGAAGTCACCGGAGCTGATTACGCCCTCGCCACCCTCACCCGCCACCTTGATTGTCAGATCAATCGCCACGAACACCTCCTACAATTCTTGCTGGCCTCGGGAAGAATCAGGCGGGAGGGCACATCCCCCCCCTCCGATCGCCGCGACCCGGCAACCTGCCGGCTTCGCCTCGCGAAACAGAAACTGATTATTCCCAAAGGGTTACGGAGCTTGTCTCCGGGTTTTTACCTACGGAATCGGCCCTAGTATAGGCGAGTCTCCACCCATGCGCTACAACAGAACGCAAGGAGTCACCCCACTTTTTTGAAAAAGGCGCCCAACGGGACACAGGCACCCGGCCCGCCAGCGGGCACTCCCTTTTTTAAAGGGGCCGTATGATACCAAAATTTCGTTGACCGGCAATACCCCCCTCCCCTATTCTTGCCGGTGACGCCCAGCTATAACCCGCGCACCGTATGCAGTGTGGTGCGTGTCTGTCTGCTGAAAGATTTTTGGTACGTTGCGTGCGCTCGCGTGCGCAACGTGCGGTTCCATACATCCTCGGGAGGTTCCATCGATGTCCGAGAACAAGCAAGGTCAGTTCCCCTACCCCGGCATTGAAGGCACGGGTGACGGGTCTGCCGCGGTCGCCTATGTGGAGGCCCGCGCCTCCGACGCCGCGGCCGCCTATCCGATCACCTCGTCCACCATCATGGGCCAGAACTACCAGGTGTTCGCCGCCAACGGGTTCAAGAACGTATGGGGGAAACAGATCGGCTGGATGGAGCTCGAGAGCGAGCACTCCTCCGCCTCCGCCTGTGAAGGGTATGCCCTGGCCGGCGGCCGGGTGGTCAACTTTACCTCCGGGCAGGGCCTCATCTTAATGAAGGAGGTGTTGTACACCACCAGCGGCAAACGCCTGCCGGTGGTGCTGCACATCGCCAGCCGTGCGCTCACCAGCCAGTCGCTGAACGTGCACGCCGGTCACGACGACGTGATGGGCGTGACCGACGTGGGCTGGGGCATCGTGTTCGCCAAGAACGTGCAGGAGTCGGCCGATCTGGGCCTGATCTCCCGGCGCACCGCCGAGCGCGCCCGCACCCCGTTCATGAGCGTGCAGGACGGCTTCCTGGTGTCGCACACCATTGAAAACCTGCTGTATCCGGAAGACGACCTGATCCGGGAGTACCTGGGCGAGCGCGACCAGAACGTGCGCAAGCTGTTCGACCCGGAGTTCCCGCTGATGACCGGCGTGGTGCAGAACCAGGACGCCTACATGCAGGGCAAGATCGCCCAGCGCCTGTACTACGATGCCCTGCCGGGCATCCTGAACGAGAGCTACGACGAGTTCTACCGCCTCACCGGGCGCCGCTACCAGAACGTCGAGTGCACCATGATGGAGGATGCGGAGTACGCCATCATCTCCATGGGCACCACCAGCGAAACCGTGGTGTCGGCGTTGAACGTGATCCGCGCCAAGGGCATCAAGTGCGGCGCCATCAACGTGACCACCCTGCGCCCGTTCCCGGGGGCCGACATCGCCGAGGCCCTGAAGAACGTGAAGGCGTTCTCGGTGATCGAGCGCTGCGACGTGCCGGTGATGGAGGAGAACCCGCTCACCACCGACATTCTGGCGGCCCTGGCCAAGGCCCAGATGGGCACCCCGGGCTACACCCAGATCGACAAGCTGCCGGTGTGCCACTCCGGTTCCGGCGGCCTGGGCAGCCGCGACGTGACTCCGGGTCACATCATCGCCATCGCCAAGAACATGGTGGAGAACGGCAAGCGCTACTTCTCCATCGGCATCGACCACGTTACCGCGCTGGAGGTCGAGGAAGAGCCGGATGTGCGTCCGGCCGGTTCCTTCTCCATCCGCGGGCACTCGGTGGGCGGTTACGGCTCCGTGACCACCAACAAGGTCATCGCCACCATGATGGGTGAGATCTTCGGTTTCCGCGTTCAGGCGGCCCCCAAGTACGGCTCCGAGAAGAAGGGCCTGCCCACCAACACCTACCTTTCGGTGGTGCCGGAGGGCAAGATCCTCACCCACTGCGAGTTGCAGCAGGTGGACTTCGTGCCGCTCATGGACCCGACCACCTGGTACATGGGCAACCCGCTGGTGGGCATGCAGGAGGGCGGTCTGGTGTTCCAGCACACGGACGCCACCAACGCCCAGGACCTGTGGAACCAGCTTCCCGGGTACGCCAAGTACTACATGAAGGAAAACAAGACCCGCTTCTTCGGCGTGGACACCATCGCCATCGCGCGCGAGAGCTGCCAGAACGACCCGTCGCTGATCCAGCGTTTCCAGGGCGTGGTGCTGCTCGGCGTGTTCCTGAAGGTGACCCCGTTCCAGAAACAGGCCGGCATGAGCGACGACGAACTGTTCAAGCACGTGGAAGAGCCGCTGCGGCGCTTCTTCGGCAAGAAGGGCGAGGCCGTGGTGCAGGACAACCTGATGGCCGTGCGGCGTGCTTTTGATCGCGTATTCGAGGTGCCCCGTGAGATCATGGATGCCACACCGGATCACGTGCTCGCAGAGGGCAAGGCCGAGTGGGATGCCAAGGGCAAGGACGTCAACGCGTTCTTCATTTAACCCGCGGCCATACGCAAACGCCGTACGCAACGGATTGACCGGCGCCCCCGCCCGAACGGGCGGGGGCGCGAATATAACGCTTCGAGGAACGACCCATGAGCCAGGAAGTCAACTACCTCAAAATCACCCGCAAGACCCCCGACTGGTACGATGAAAAGCGTGCCTATCAGGTGATTGACGCCTACAACACCGGCGCCGGGTCCGGCCAGGCCGCCGACGAGTTCGTGGCCAACTCCGTGGTGCCCGCCGCCACCGGCAGCTTCCGCGACTTCTCGTACATCGCCCCGGACCTTCCGGAGCTGTCCGCCGAGAACTGCGTGGGCTGCATGGACTGCGTGCAGAACTGCCCGGACACCGCCATTTTCGGCAAGGTGGCCACCGCGGCCCAGATGGAGGCCGCCGTTGGCGAATTCCCGGCCGGTCAGCAGGAGCTGCTCAAGGGCCAGTTCGTGGAGACCACCAAGTACTTCAAGGCCTTCGAAAAGAAGCGCGAGAAGGATCCGGCCTGCCAGGAAGGCGGCATGTTCGGCATCTTCATCGACCCCACCAAGTGCAAGGGGTGTGGTGAGTGCGTCGAGGTGTGCGGCGACCGTCAGGCGCTGAAGATGATCAAGAAAACCCCGGACAACCTGCCGGACTACTTCGCCATGTGGAAGCTGCACAACCGGCTGCCGGAAACCCCGGAAGCCTACATCAACCCGAAGGTTGTTGTGGACAACATGCTGAAGCAGATCGGCATGCAGCAGTATGTGGGCGGCGCGGGCTCCTGCATGGGGTGCGGCGAGGCGTCGGTTATCCGTCAGGCGCTGGCCGCCACCGCCGAGAAAGTGGGCGAGAACTACGGCATCGTGGCCGCCACCGGCTGCCAGACCGTGTACGGCTCCACCTATCCGTTCAACCCGTTTGCGGTGCCCTGGACCAATTCCCTGTTCGAGAACGCCCCCACCGATGCCATGGGCATCCGGGCATTCTGGGACGAGACCGGCCACGAAGACCGCGTCATGTGGGTGTTCGGCGGCGACGGCGCCATGAACGACATCGGCTTCCAGGCCCTGTCGCGCATGCTGGCCTCGGGCATGAACATCAAGGTGCTGGTGCTGGACACCCAGGTGTACTCCAACACCGGCGGCCAGACCTCCACGGCCACCTACATCGGCCAGGAAGCCAAGATGTCCATCCACGGCAAGAAGGACGAGGGCAAGCTGGAGCGGCGCAAGGAGCTGGGGCAGATCTGCATGATGCACCCCAACACGTTCGTGGCGCAGACCGTCGGCCCGATGACTGGACACTTCTACAAGTCCATCACCCAGGCGCTGGAGTTCAAGGGCCCGGCGGTGATCAACGTGTTCACCACCTGCCAGCCGGAGCACGGCGTGGCGGACGACATGGCCGCCGCCCAGGCGAAGCTGGCCATGGAGAGCCGCGCCTTCCCGATCTACATCTACAACCCGGATGCGGGCCGCACCATCAAGGAGCGTCTGTCCTTGATGGGCAACCCGAGTGTGGACCGGGACTGGGCTACCAAGAAGCGCAAGGATGGCACCACCGAGGTCACCACGTTCCTGGACTGGTGCAAAACCGAGGGTCGCTTCAAGAAGCACTTCGATAAGAACGGCAAGCCGACCGAACTGCTCAAAAAGAGCGAGCAGGAGCGTCTGGAGAACTGGTGGCAGTTGCAGGATCTGGCCGGGATCATCAACAAGGATCAGGAAAAGTAACCCTTTCCGATCACTTACAGGCGTCACCGGGGAGAATCTAAACCCCTCTCCGGTGACGCCTTTTTATAACGCCGTTTGGGAGGTTATTGCCCATGAAACGGTTACGCGACAAGCTTATCGCTGATCTGACCGAGACCCGCCCGCTCTCCGAGCAGGTGGTGCGCACCTTGATGGACCGCTGCGAACTGCGCAGCGACGAGGTGGGGCCGTTCCTGTCGGAACAGGTTCCCAAAGAGGACGACGCGGTGCTGGACACCGCCCTGTCCCCCATGTATACCCCGCAGCTGGCCGACCGGGCCCGTTACGTGGAAGACCGGGAGCGCCTGACCATCACTCCGGCGGTACTGGGAGTGATCATCGAGGATCTGGCGGCCGCCAACCTGACCGCGAGCTACCTGTACGAGGAAGACACCATCCACATGCCGCTGCCCGAGGTGGTCATCGACCGCTGGGTGCGGCTGCTGCACCTGGAAGTGCGCCTTCCGGAGCGGGTGGCGCAGGCGGTGGAGGCCACGGTTCCCGCGGAGTGCCTGGCCGAGGCCAAAGCCCTGTGCGGGCATACCGCCTGGCGCGGGGAGGGACGCGAGGACATCCTGCTGGCGTTCCTGACCGGATTTGCCCGCACCGGCCATTTTCTGGTGGACAAGTTCGAGTATCTGACCGGCCTGGTGCATACGTACCGGCCCACCGACGTGCGCCATTTCAGCCAGCAACTGGAAGCGCTGATCAAGTCCTACCACGAGGAAAGCAACGAGCATTTCTTCGATGCGCACCTGAAAGAGGCCTATGGGCACGGGGGCGGTACCACCAATCCGGTGAAGGACAGCTACGGCAACGTGCGCAAACGGCAGATGGCGCTGGCCACCCAGTTGCAGGGCGATCTTGCCGAATTTTTCGCCACCGTTTCCCCGTAATTTTTTTTAGATTTTTCCTGCCGCACAACTGCCCGGAATGCAACGACTCCCCCTGATCCGAGGGGGGTGTGGCTGCTATTCCGGCGGTTGGGCGGTTGTGGATAAGCCGCCCCGTCTGCTAGATTATTCGGCAATGAATGGGGGATTGAACGTACTCGTCCCCGGTTCTTATTTCGGATGCTTTTCCCACGGATTTCCAATTCTCCGCCCGCTTCAAAGGGCGTTCCCGTGAGCCGCACCCAATCGCCGGGAGACACGCCGTGTGTCGCCCCCAACGAGGCCCGCATGGACGATTCGGTACATATGCCACCATCGGCTCCCGCCAGCCTTGCCGTGGATTCCGAAGGCCCGTGGGGCCCGGTGCAGGAAGCTCTGGCCAGTGCCTACGGCATGTCCGTGGGCCGAGTCCCCCGGGGCGCTCCCCAAGGCCCGGCACGGGTGTCCCTGGACAGCCCCGTTTGCCGTCTCATGCGCGACCACCCGGAGGCCGGGCAACGCTGCCAGACCCAGTGTGACGAGGGGGTCGCCATGACCCTGCGTACCGGCCGCACCCAGCTGTTCCAGTGCCACGCCCGCATGTCGGTGTTTATCACCCTGCCGGAAGTCGTTGGCCAGGAACGCCGCAGCCCCGCCTATGCCCTGATCGGCGGCCGGGTGTTTTTGAACTATGATGAGGTGCACCGGTTCCGGGCCTACGCCGGTAACCTGGGCCTTTCCACCGCCCAACTGGAGGCGTTGATCCCGGACATCCGCGTCGCCCCGCTGGAGCGGGTGAAGGACGCCCTGGATCAGTGCCGCACCATTGCCGGCAGCATGCTGTCGCTGGAAAGCTCCCTGGCCTGCATGCAGGATCAGAATTCCCGCCTGCGCTACCTGATGGAGGTGTGTGGGGGACTGGAGGCCGAAAACCCGGAGGAACTGCCCCGGGCGGCCCTGAACGGCCCCTCCGTGGTGTTCGACGCCGCCGCCGGGCTGATTCTGGAGCGCCCCGCCGGGGGGGACCGGTTCGTCCCCGCCGAGGTATTTCCCGGCAACGGCTTTTCCGCCGAAGCGCTGCAAGGCATCGAGGTATCCGCCAACAGTTGGTTCGAGAAGGTGCTCACCAGCCGCGAGGGGCTGTATGTGGATTCCATTTACGATCTGCTGCGGGCCGGTTTTCCCGGCGAAACCGCCAGCGTGAGCCTGTTCTCCATCGCCACCACCGGACGCGACCGCATGGTGGCGCTGCTGAACACGCCCCTCACCCCGGAGGGGCGCACCGCCATCGCCATGTACTGCCGCCACGCGGCCCTGTTGATCGAACGGCATCAGCGGGTGGAGGCGGGAGAGTCCCGGACCGCTGCCCCGGAGCCCGCCGCGTCCCTGTGGAACACGGACGACGACGACACCCTGTGCCAACGGCTGCTGGCGGAGGCCACCCGCGGCCTGGACGCGGAGCAGGGCTCGGTGATGCTGGTGGATCCCAAGGAACACACCCTGCGCATCCGCGCCATTCAGGGGGTCAACGTGCGTTACGTGGACTACGTGCGGCAGCGGCGGGGCGAGGGCATTGCCGGAGCAGTGCTGGAACGCGGGGAGCCACTGCTGGTGCAGGACATCGGGGAACACCCGGAGTTTCGCGCCGGCATGCGCGCCCGCTACCGCACCCGCTCCTTCGTGAGCGTTCCCATCCAGTTGAACGACACCCGCATGGGGGTGATCAATATCACCGACAAGCGGGGCGGCGGCAACTTCACCGCCCGCGACCTCTATTGGTTGCAACAGGTCACCGCCAACGCGGCCCTGGCCCTGGACCGCATCCGCGCCCGGGAGCAGACCGAGGAATTGCGGCAGGCCACCATGACCGATTACCGCACCGGCCTGCTTAATCCCCAGGCCTTCGATCAACGGCTGGAGGAGGAGGTGGAACGCGCCCAGCGCTACCCCTATGCCAACCCGCTGTCACTGCTGGTGGCGGACATCGACTTTTTCCGCAACATCAACAACAACTTCGATTACCTGGCCGGGGACGACTGCATCGTCAGTTGCGCGCGCCTGCTGGAGCGGCACACCCGCAACATCGACTCGGTGTTCCGGCGCGGCGGGGAGGAGTTCACCGTGATCCTGCCCCACACCAGCCGGGACGCGGCGGTGAAGCTGGCCGAGCGGCTGCGTCAGGCCGCCGAGGAGAACCGGGTGCTGACCCGGCACGCGCCCCACCCGCTGTCATTTACCATCTCTCTCGGGGTGTCCACCTTCCCGGAGGACGGCAACGCGGCGGACACCCTGTTCCAGCGGGCCACACAGGCCCTGCACGCGGCCAAGAAGATGGGCCGCAACCGGGTGGTCACCCTGCCGCCAAACGTGGACCTGTAGCCCGTTTTCGCGCCCGTTCGGGCATTTGTTTTCCGCCTCCTCCGGTAATCCCCCTGAAAAAAACGGCCGTTCCCGCAGGGTACGGGAACGGCCGTTTGATTGATCTGCCCGTCTCACGGGCCGGGGACTTCCGGGCAGCGGTCCGCCCGGAGCGCCGGATCAGGAAGCGGCTTCCTGATCCATGGTTTCCGGCAGCGCCGGAACGGCCGGACGGGGTCGGGCCGCGGCATTCTCCGCCGCCGCGCCCATGGCTGCCACCTGGGCGTCCACCACGCGGGTGGCCTCCTCACGGGCGGCTTCCAGGTCTACCGGAACGTAGCTGCGGCGGTACATGCGCTGGCCGGTACCGGCCGGGATGCGGCGTCCCACGATCACGTTCTCCTTCAGGCCCGCCAGTTCGTCCACCTTGCCGGACACCGCCGCCTCGGTGAGCACGCGGGTGGTTTCCTGGAACGACGCGGCGCTGATGAACGAGTCGGTGGACAGGGCCGCCTTGGTGATTCCGAGCAGCAGCGGCTTGGCGGTGGCCGGGTTGCCACTGTCGGCCATTACCTGCTGGTTGGTGTCGGAAAACACCATGCGGTCCACCAGGCTGTCCGGCAGGAACGGGGTATCGCCCGGATCGACGATCTGCACCTTGCGCATCATCTGGCGCACGACCACCTCGATGTGCTTGTCGTTGATGGCCACGCCCTGCAGCTTGTAGACCTCCTGAACCTCGTTCACGATGTACTTCTGCAGTTCCTTGGGGCCGAGGATGGCCAGAATGTCGTGCGGGTTGGCGGCGCCGTCCATAAGCGGCTCACCGGCCTCCACCCAGTCGCCCTCGTGCACGTTGATGTGCTTGCCGCGGGGGATCAGGTATTCGCGCTCGTCTCCCACCTCGTTGCGCACCACCACCTTGCGCATGCCCTTGACGAATCCGCCGTACTCCACGGTGCCGTCGATTTCGGAGATCACCGCGCACTCCTTGGGGCGGCGGGCCTCGAACAGCTCGGCCACACGCGGCAGACCGCCGGTGATGTCCTTGGTCTTGGTGGTTTCACGGGGAATCTTGGCCAGCACGTCGCCCGGCTTCACGCGTTCGCCCTTTTCCACCAGCAGGTTGGCGCCGGACGGCAGCAGATAGCGGGCGTTGCCCCGGCCCTCCGGCAGTTCCACGGTACGGTGGTGGTCGTCCTTGATGGAGATACGCGGACGCAGGGAGGTGTCGGCGAACTCGGTGATCACCCGGCGGGAAATACCGGTCACCTCGTCCACTTCGTCACGCATGGTGGAACCCTCGACGATATCGCCGGTGGCCACGATGCCCTCCACCTCGGTGAGGATCGCGTTGGAGAACGGATCCCATTCCAGCAGGCGATCGCCGGGGACTACCAGTTGATCTTCCTCCACGAACAGCTTGGCGCCGTACACCACGCCGTACTTTTCCTTTTCGCGGCCGTTTTCGACGATGGCCACCTTGCCCTTGCGGTTCATCACCACCAGCTGGCCGTGGCGGTCGCGTACGGTCTTCACGTCGATGAAGCGGACGTTGCCCTTGTTCTTGGCCTTGAGCACGGACTCCTCGGCTACCTTGCTGGCGGTACCGCCGATGTGGAAGGTACGCATGGTCAGCTGGGTGCCCGGTTCGCCGATGGACTGGGCGGCGATGACACCCACCGCCTCGCCGGCCTGCACCATGCGACCGTTGGCCAGATCGCGGCCGTAGCACTTGACGCACACGCCCTTGCGCAGCTCGCAGGTGAGCACGGAACGGATGCGCACCGAGTCGATGCCCGCATCCACGATGGCCTGGGTGCGGGCCTCGTCGATCTCCTCACCGGCCGGGACCAGAACCTGATCGTTGATGGGATCGTGAATGTCCTCACAGGCCACACGCCCGAGGATACGATCCTCCAGGGAGCCCACCACCTCGCCGCCTTCCACCAGCGCGGTCACGGTGATGCCGTCCAGGGTGCCGCAGTCCTCCTCGATCACGATGATGTCCTGGGCCACGTCCACCAGACGACGGGTCAGGTAGCCGGCGTTGGCGGTCTTGAGCGCCGTATCCGCCAGACCCTTCCGGGCGCCGTGGGTGGAGATGAAGTACTGGAGCATGGTGAGACCCTCGCGGAAGTTCGAGGTAATCGGGGTCTCGATGATCTCGCCGGTGGGCTTGGCCATCAGGCCACGCATGCCGCCCAGCTGCTTGATCTGCGCGGCGGAGCCACGGGCACCGGAGTCGGCCATCATGTAGATGGAGTTGAAGTCGAAGCCCTCGGGGGCGGTGCCCTCGCGGACCTGCTCCTCCCGCTGCCGCAATTCGTCCATCATGGTGGCGGCCAGCGCGTCGGTGGTGTGCGACCAGACGTCCACCACCTTGTTGTAGCGCTCGCCGTTGGTGATCAAACCAGCCGCGTACTGCTGCTCGATCTCGGCCACTTCCTTGCTGGCGGCATCAATCATCTCGGTCTTGGCCGGCGGAATGTGCATGTCGTCGATGCAGATGGAGATGCCCGCGCGGGTGGCGTACTTGTAGCCGATCGCCTTGATGTCGTCCAGCAGCTTGACGGTGGCGCGAATGCCCGCCTGACGGAACACGGTGTTGATCAGCTTGGAGACGTTTTTCTTGCCCATCTCCTTGTTGACCACGTCGAACTCGATGCCCTCGGGCAGGATTTCCGACAACAGGGCACGGCCGGCGGTGGTTTCGTGGCGCTCACCCCCCACGCGCACGGTGATCCGGGCGTGGTGGTCCAACTCGCCCTGGTCCACGGCCACGCGGACCTCATCCGGACCAAAGTAGCTGCCGCCCTCGCCCTTGGCGCCGCCGCGGGATTTGGTCAGCCAGTAGCAACCGAGCACCATGTCCTGGGACGGCACCATGATCGGCTGACCGGAAGCGGGGGACAGAATGTTGTTCACCGCCATCATCAGCACGCGCGCCTCGATCTGCGCCTCCACCGACAGGGGCAGGTGGACCGCCATCTGGTCGCCGTCGAAGTCGGCGTTGAACGCGGTGCAGACCAGCGGGTGCAGACGGATCGCCTTGCCTTCCACCAGCACCGGGTCAAAGGCCTGAATGCCCAGCCGGTGCAGGGTCGGAGCGCGGTTGAGCATCACCGGATGCTCGCGGATCACCTCGTCCAGCACGTCCCAGACGATTTCCTCCTCCAGTTCCACCATGCGCTTGGCGCTCTTGATAGTGGTGCAGTAGCCCTTGGCTTCCAGACGCTCGAAAATGAACGGCTTGAACAGCTCCAGGGCCATCTTCTTGGGCAGGCCGCACTGGTGGATCTTGAGCTCCGGACCCACCACGATCACGGTACGGCCGGAGTAGTCCACGCGCTTGCCGAGCAGGTTCTGACGGAACCGGCCCTGCTTGCCCTTGAGCATGTCGGACAGGGACTTCAGCGGACGCTTGTTGGCGCCACGAATGGCGCGGCCCCGGCGGCCGTTGTCGAACAGAGCGTCCACCGACTCCTGCAGCATGCGCTTCTCGTTGCGCACGATCACCTGCGGGGCCTTCAGTTCGATCAGGCGCTTCAGACGGTTGTTGCGGTTGATCACCCGGCGGTACAGGTCGTTCAGATCGCTGGTGGCGAAGCGGCCGCCGTCCAGGGGCACCAACGGACGCAGGTCCGGCGGCAGCACCGGCACCACGGTGAGGATCATCCACTCGGGGCGGTTGTTGGACTGCAGGAACGCCTCCACCACCTTCTGCTGCTTGATCAGCTTGTTCTTGGTGGTCATGCTGGTGGCGTTCTGGATCTGCTCGGACAGCTCGGCGGACATGCCCTCCAGGTCCAGATCGGCCAGCAGTTCGCGGATCGCCTCGGCGCCCATGCCCAGACGCAGGTCCGGGTGCTCGCCCAGCAGCTCGCGGGCCTCGGTCTCGGTGAGCACCTGGCGCGGCTGCACCGGGGCGCTGCCCGGATCGAGGACGATGTAGGCCTCGAAGTAAAGCACCCGCTCCAGATGGTTGAGGGTCACGTCCAGCAGGTTGCCGATGCGGCTGGGCAGCCCTTTCAGGAACCAGATGTGCGCCACCGGCGCGGCCAGTTCGATGTGGCCCATGCGCTCGCGGCGCACCTTGGACTGAATTACCTCGACACCGCACTTGTCGCACACCACGCCGCGGTGCTTCATGCGCTTGTACTTGCCGCAGGAACACTCCCAGTCCTTGGTCGGGCCGAAGATGCGGGCGCAGAACAGCCCGTCCTTCTCCGGTTTGAAGGTCCGGTAGTTGATGGTTTCGGGCTTCTTGACCTCACCATAGGACCAGGACCGGATCTTGTCCGGACTGGCCAGATGAATGCGCAGGGCATCAAACTGAATGGCGGCTCGGGAACGATCGTAGAAGCTGGTGAGCATGGGTTCTCCGCGTAACGTTTAGTGCGACCGGGTTTCCAGGGGGGGTCGCCCCCCATATCTTCAATCTCGACGGGAACTGGCTGCGGCTAGGTATCCACCGCGCGCAGCAGTTCCACTTCGAGTCCCAGGGCCTGAAGTTCCTTGATCAGAACGTTGAACGACTCCGGAATACCGGACTCCAGGTACGGCTCGCCCTTGACGATGGACTCGTACATCTTGGAGCGGCCCGGCACGTCGTCGCTCTTGACCGTGAGGAACTCCTGCAGGGTGCTGGCGGCGCCGTGCGCCTGCAGCGCCCACACCTCCATCTCACCCAGACGCTGACCGCCGAACTGGGCCTTGCCGCCCAGCGGCTGCTGGGTGACCAGGGAGTACGGCCCGATGGAACGGGCGTGGATCTTGTCATCCACCAGGTGGTGCAGCTTGAGGATGTACATCTGGCCCACGGTGACCGGGCGCTCGAACAGGTCGCCGGTTTTGCCGTCGCGCAGGTTCACCTGGCCGGTGGACGGCAGATTGGCCTGGTCCAGCATGTCCTTGATCTCGGACTCCTTGGCGCCATCGAACACCGGCGTGGCCACATGCACGCCCAGGGCGCGCGCGGCCCACCCCAGGTGCGCCTCCAGGATCTGCCCCACGTTCATACGCGACGGCACGCCCAACGGGTTCAGCACGATGTCCACCGGCGTTCCATCCGGCAGGTACGGCATGTCCTCCACCGGCAACACGCGCGAAACCACGCCCTTGTTGCCGTGACGGCCGGCCATCTTGTCACCCACCTGAATCTTGCGCTTCATGGCCACGTAGACCTTGACCAGCTTGAGCACGCCCGGCGGCAGCTCGTCGCCCTTCTTGAGGCGGCCGACCCGCTCGTCGAACACGGTCTGGAGCTCGTTGCGCTTGTCGCGGAACGACATTTCCAGACGCTCGATGGCATCCTGATCCTCGGCCTTGGCCAGCACCACGTTATGCAGCTGTTCGCTGGGAATCTGCGACAGGGACGCGGCTTCGATGGGGCGGCGACGCTTGAGCAGCACCTCGCCGGATTCCGGATCCACGTAGTCGCGGGCGCTCTCCTTGTCCACCAGCGCGCGGCGCAGGTTGGACATGAACTCCTCCTCGAGCACGCGCACCTGATCCCGGTGGTTGCGCTCCAGGCGCTGGATGTCCTGGAACTCGATGGTGCGGGAACGCTCGTCCTTCTCGGTGCCCTTGCGGGAGAAGATCTTCACGTCCACCACCACGCCGGTGGTGCCCGGTCCCATGTACAGGGAGGCGTCCTTCACGTCGCCCGCTTTCTCACCGAAGATGGCGCGCAGGAGCTTCTCTTCCGGGGTGAGCTGGGTTTCCCCCTTGGGGGTTACCTTGCCCACCAGGATGGAGCCCGGCTTGACCTCCGCGCCGATGCGGATGATGCCCGACTCGTCCAGGTCGGCCAGAATCTCCTCGCCCACGTTGGGGATGTCGCGGGTGATTTCCTCGGGACCCAGCTTGGTGTCGCGGGCCTCGATGGTGAACTCCTCGATGTGCACCGAGGTATATACGTCGTCGCGCACCAGCCGCTCGGAGAGCAGGATGGCGTCCTCGTAGTTGTAGCCTTCCCACGGCATGAACGCCACCAGCACGTTTTTACCCAGCGCCAGCTCGCCCTTCTCGGTGGACGGGCCGTCGCACAGGATCTGCCCCTCCTCCACGCGCTGGCCCACGGAGACCAGCGGCTTCTGGTTCATGCAGGTGTTCTGGTTGGAACGCTGCCACTTGATCAGCGAATAGATGTCCACCGGAGCACCGCTGCCGATCTGGTCGTCGTCCACGCGGATCACGATGCGCGAGGCGTCCACGCTCTCCACCATGCCGGAGCGGGATGCCCGCAGCACATAGCCGCAGTCCCGCGCCACGATGTGCTCGATGCCGGTGCCGACGATGGGCGACTCGGCCTGGAGCAGGGGCACCGCCTGCCGCTGCATGTTGGAGCCCATCAGCGCACGGTTCGCGTCGTCGTTCTCCAGGAACGGGATCAGCGCGGTGGCCACCGACACGATCTGGCGGGGGCTCACGTCCATGAAGTCGATTTCTTCCGGACGCACCCACAGGAAGTCCCCGCTGCTGCGCACCAGCACGGTCTCGGTGGTAAAGCTGCCGTCCGCGTTGATCGGGGTATTGGCCTGGGTGATGGAGTAGGTCTCGCCCTCCACCGCCGACAGGTACACCACGTCGTCGGTCACCAGGCCGTTCACCACCTTGCGGTAAGGGCTCTCGATGAACCCGAACTGGTTGATGCGGGCATAGGTGGCCAGCGAGGTGATCAGACCGATGTTCGGGCCTTCCGGGGTCTCGATCGGGCAGATCCGGCCGTAGTGGGTCGGGTGCACGTCGCGCACGTCGAAACCGGCGCGTTCACGGGTCAGACCGCCCGGTCCCAGCGCGGACAGACGCCGCTTGTGGGTGATTTCCGAAAGGGGGTTGGTCTGGTCCATGAACTGGGACAGCTGGCTGGAACCGAAGAACTCCTTGATGGACGCGGACACCGGCTTGGCGTTGATCACGTCATGGGGCACCGCCTCCGGCAGTTCCACCAGGTTCATGCGCTCCTTGACGGTCCGCTCCATGCGCACCAGACCGATGCGGAACTGGTTTTCCAGCAGCTCGCCCACGGCGCGCACGCGGCGGTTGCCCAGGTGATCGATGTCGTCGATTTCGCCCCGGCCGGAGCGCAGGGACACCAGATAACGCACCACTTCCACCACGTCGGCGGCATCCAGGGTGCGGTGATCCAGCGGCAGCTTCACGCCCAGTTTGGCGTTCAGCTTCAGGCGGCCCACCTGGGAAAGGTCGTACCGCTTCGGGTTCAGGAACAGGTCCACGAACAGGTTTTCCGAAGCCGCCACGGTCGGGGTTTCCCCCGGACGAATGCGCTTGTAGATCTCGACCTTGGCCTCCTCGGGGCTGGCCACCTCTTCCAGCGCCAGGGTGTCCCGCATGGCGGGCAGCACCTTCACGCCGTCGATGAACAGCAGGGAGATGTGGTCGATGCCGTGACCGAAGATCTCGGTCACATGGTCCTCGGTGAGCTCCACGTTGCGGGCCACGATCACTTCGCCGGTATCCGGGCGGGTGATGTCGTGGGCGGCCACGCGGCCCACCAGGCCTTCACGGCTCATGGGAATGGTGGTGATGCCGGCTGCTTCCATGCGCTTGACGGCGGCCTTGGTGATCTTGTTGCCCTCCTTGACCAGCACGTCGCCGGTTTCGGGATGGGTGATCGCAAGGCCGGCGCGCAGGCCGGCATGCACCTCGGGGGAGAGGTCGGCGGTGACGGCGCCGTTGCGGATGCGCACCTCCTCCACCGGGTAGTACATTTCGAGGATCTGCTCGGTGGAATAGCCGAACGCCTTCAGCAGCACCGTGGCCGGCAGCTTGCGGCGGCGGTCGATGCGCACGTAGAGGTGATCCTTGGCGTCAAACTCAAAATCCAGCCAGGAACCGCGGTAGGGAATCACGCGAGCCGAAAACAGCACCTTGCCGGAAGAGTGGGTCTTGCCCTTGTCGTGGGAGAAAAACACGCCCGGGGAGCGGTGCAACTGGCTCACCACAACGCGCTCGGTGCCGTTGATGATGAAGGTGCCGGTGGTGGTCATCAGCGGCAACTCGCCCAGATAGACCTCCTGCTCCTTCACGGAAACCGGGGTGCGCTTGCCGTCCTCGCCGGTCTCGAACACCACCAGGCGCGCCTTGATGCGCAGGGAGGCGGCAAAGGTCATGCCGCGCTCGAGGCACTCACGCACGTCGAATTTGGGGCGGCCCAGGCTGTACTCGATAAACTCGAGCTGGGCGGTACCGTTGTAATCCTCGATGGGAAAAACACTGTCGAACGCGGCCTGCAGGCCTTTGTCCTGCCGCTGCGCCGGGGTCTCGTCCTGCTGCAGGAAGTCTGCGAAGGAGCCCGCCTGCACCCGGATCAGATCCGGTACGCCAAGAACCTCGCGCTGTTTGCCAAAATGAACCCGCTCACGCAGCCCGCACTGGACGGTGGTTGCCATGCCTTCTCCCTACTAAAAGACAGACGAATAAAAATATCGTACGCGGAGGGGCTTATAGCGCCCCTCCGCGTACCGGTTACAGCCCCCGTAAACAGGGGAGGACTGTTTATTTGACGTCGACCTGGGCGCCAGCTTCTTCCAGCTTGGCCTTGACCGATTCGGCCTCTTCCTTGGAAACGCCTTCCTTGACCGGCTTCGGGGCGCCGTCCACCAGGTCCTTGGCCTCTTTCAGGCCCAGGCCGGTGAGCTCGCGGACCACCTTGATCACGCCGATCTTCTTGTCGCCGGCGGCAAGCAGGATCACGTCGAACTCGGTCTTCTCCTCGGCGGCCTCGCCACCGCCACCACCACCGGCCGGGGCGGCCATCATGGCCATCGGCGCAGCGGCGGAAACGCCGAACTTCTCTTCCAGAGCCTTCACCAGGGTGTTCAGCTCCAGGACGGTCATCTCCTCGATGGCGGCAATCATCTCGTCAGCAGTCATTTTTGCCATGACGTAAAAACTCCTTCTTTCTCAAACAAATAAACAGTCAAAAAACAATCCGCGGCGTTGCGCTCGATCAGGCGGCCTTCTTGTCCGCAACCGCGGACAGGGTGTACACCAGATTGCGCAACGGACCGGCTAACACGTTGACCACGCCGTAGATGGGGCTGTTGATCGACCCCACCAGCTTGGCAATCAGTTCGTCACGGCTCGGGAGATCCGCGATCTCCTTGACGCCGTTGGCGTCCAGCACGTCGCCTTCGATGAATCCGGCGCTCACTTCGAAGGCCTTGGCCCCCTTGTTGAACTCCTTGACCACCTTGGCGGCGGCGGCCGGATCACCCCAGGCGAACACCACGCCCACGGCGCCGCGGAAGTGATCCCGCAGGCTTTCGGCATGATGGCCATCGAGCGCGCGCTTGGCGAGGGTGTTCTTCACCACCCGGAACCCGCCATTGACGCCACGCAGTCCGGCCCGGAGGTCGGACAGCTGTCCGGCATTCAGGCCTTTGTAAGCGGCGACGATGGTAAAGTTCGCGCGATCGAACTGGTCCCGGATTGAATCGACAACGTCTTGTTTTTCAGTTCGATTCACCGTTCCCCGACTCCACTTAAGGGTTACAGTTGTTACCGATGGTGGGTGGGGACAACCGTCCAAAAACGATGCCCCGGCCTCCTCCATCTCGGTGGGTGGGTGACCCCGTTATGCAGCCCGCAAGCCACACCCACTGTCTTGGATGGCCCCGGTTTCCCGGTGGCCGGATCCGCCGCGGACCTTCCGCGGCGAAAACTCTTATCCCACCAGCTTGCCCACGGCCACCGGGTCGAGCTTGATGCCCGGGCCCATGGTGCTGGCGATGGAAACGCTCTGGATATACCGCCCCTTGGCGGAAGACGGCTTGGCTTTGACGATGGAGTCCAGCAACGCCATGAAATTCTGACGCAGACGGTCCGCCTCGAAGGACGCCTTGCCCACCGGCGCGTGGACGATACCGGCCTTCTCGACCTTGTAGTCCACCTTACCGGAGCGGATGTCGGCGATAACCTTCGCCACGTCGAAGGTGACGGTGCCGGTCTTGGGGCTCGGCATCATGCCGCGCGGACCCAGCACCTTACCCAGACGTCCCACCTGGGCCATCATGTCCGGGGTGGCCACCACGGTGTCGAATTCCATCCAGCCGGACAGGATCTTTTCCGTCATGTCGGCGCCACCCACGTGGTCGGCTCCGGCCTGCTCGGCCTCCTTGGCTTTGTCGCCCTGGGCGAACACCAGCACCCGCACGGTCTTGCCCGTACCGGCCGGCATCACCACGCTGCCACGAACCATCTGGTCCGAGTGGCGCGGGTTCACACCCAGGCGGATGGCCACATCCACCGACTCGTCGAACTTGCCGACGGCACATTCACGCACCGCGGTCAGGGCTTCGTCCAGCTCGTAGAACCGCTTTTCAACCTTGGCCGAGATGGCCTTCATCCGCTTGCCCATTGTCCTTGCCCTTTACTACCGACGAAATTCGAAATCCGGTGCCTAGCCGGCGACCTTGATACCCATGCTGCGCGCCGTGCCCTTGACGATGCTGATGGCGGCGTCAATGTCGTTCGCGTTGAGATCCGGCATCTTCAGCTCGGCCACCTCGCGAATCTGCGCTTCGGTCACGGTACCGGCGGTCTCCTTGACGGAGTTGGCGGCGCCCTTGGCGACCTTGGCAACGCGCTTGAGCAGATCGGAAACCGGCGACACCTTGGTGATGAAGGTGAACGAGCGGTCCTGGAACACGGTGATCACCACCGGCACCACACTGCCCGCCTGCTCCTGAGTCTTGGCGTTGAACGCCTTGCAGAACTCCATGATGTTGACACCGTGCTGACCGAGCGCCGGACCGATCGGCGGCGCCGGATTCGCCTTGCCGGCGGGAATCTGCAGCTTGATGTATCCGGTTACCTGTTTTGCCATTTCCTGTTACACCCTGATTTTGCCGGGGACGCATCCCCGGAATCACACGAATTAGAAACCTTACGCCGCCTCGGCCTGGAGGAACCCCAACTCCACAGGAGTGGACCGGCCGAAGATGGTGACCATCACCTTGAGCTTGGACTGGGACTCCAGCACCTCCTCCACGGAGGCCACGAAGCCCGAGAACGGCCCCTCGATGATGCGCACCTTGTCCCCCACCGCGAAATCAACCGTGGCACGGGGCGGCGCCACCCCGGTCTCCATCCGATAGAGCAGATCCTGAACCTCGTCCGGCTCCAGCGGGGCGGGGTTTCTGCCGCCCACAAAACCGGTCACCTTCGGAATATCCTTGATCAGGTGCCAGACGTCGTCGGTCATCACCGCGTTCACCAGCACATAGCCGGGGAAGAACTTGCGGTTGCTCTTGCGCTTTTTGCCGCCGCGAATCTCCAGCACTTCCTCCGAAGGCACCTGGACGTCACGAACCGACTCCTCCAGGCCCAGCGATTTCACCCGCTCCATCAGGCTCTGCTGAACCCGGTTCTCGAACCCGGAATAGGTTTGCACCACGTACCAGTGGGAATCGGACTGCACCTGCTCTTCGGCCTGGCTCATCGAATGAATATTCCAACCACGTTAAACCAAAGACTGTCCACCGCGGACAGAAACACCCCGAGGATCATCACGAATACGATGACCACCACCGTCGAACCAAGGGTCTCGGATCGACTGGGGAAGATGACTTTCCGGACTTCGTCGCGAACCTCGCCCAGAAACCCGAAAATCCTGCTGAAAAACTTCATACAACCCCCATTAATGCCAATAACCGGCGCGCCGGGTCGGTGGCAGGGCAGGAGGGACTCGAACCCCCAACATGCGGTTTTGGAGACCGCCGCTCTACCAATTGGAGCTACTGCCCTGTGTCCCGACCAGGCGTTTATACCGGGGACTACTTCGTTTCCTTGTGCGCCGTATGCTTGCGGCAGAACCTGCAAAACTTGGACAGCTCGACGCGGTCCGGCGTGTTGCGCTTGTTCTTCTTGGACGTATAGTTGCGCTGCTTGCAGTCGCCACAGGCCAGCGTAATAATCTCGCGCACGTCGTTACTCCAGAATCTTGCTGACGACGCCGGCGCCGACGGTGCGGCCGCCCTCGCGAATCGCGAAGCGCAGCCCCTCGTCCATCGCGATCGGGGTGATC
>JAOUMB010000084.1 GCA_029881725.1 Nitrospirota bacterium | reverse complement strand
GGGTGACGGGCCTCCACTATGCGGCGTGCGCGGGGGGTTCCGTTCCCTGGCGGGACGCCGGCGGGCTCAGAACGGCTTTTCTCTGAAACAGCCACCCACCGTGGCCACGGGCCGGGCACTCGCCCCGCCAACCCCGACCCAAGCGGGAAGTTCGGTTATCTGCCCCGGTCGCCCCCGCCAACCCGGAAGAAGGCCACGGCGGTGGACAGATGTCGAGCCTGTTCCGCCAGTCTGGCGGAAGTGCTGGCGGTTTCATCCACCAGCGAGGCGTTCTCCTGGGTAACCTGATCCATGCGGTTGATGGCCTGATTCACCTGTTCGATGCCCATCGCCTGCTCCTGGCTGGAAGCGTTGATCTCCGCCACGATGGCGGACACCTTCTGGATACCGTCGCGGATTTCGGTGAGCGTGTTGCCGGTTTCCTCCACCAGCAGGGAGCCGTTCCGTACCTTGCCCACCGCGTCCTCGATCAGGCGGCGAATGTCGTCGGCGGCGGAGGCGGAGCGCTGGGCCAGGTTGCGCACCTCCTGGGCCACCACCGCGAAGCCGCGCCCCTGCTCCCCGGCGCGGGCCGCTTCCACGGCGGCGTTCAGGGCCAGCAGGTTGGTCTGAAAGGCAATTTCGCCCACCATGCCGATGATCTCGGAAATCTGTTGGGCCGAGGCGTTGATGCCGCGCATGGCGGCCACCGCGTCTTCGGCTACCCGGCCCCCCTGATCGGCCCGCTGGCGGGCTCCCCCGGCCAACTGATCGGCCTGGGCGGCATGCCCGGCGTTGGCCTTCACGGCGGCGGTCATCTGCTCGATGGAAGCGGCGGTCTGTTGCAGCCCGGCGGCCTGTTCCTCGGTACGGCGGGCCAGATCACCGCTGCTGGTGGCAATATCGAATGTTCCGCTGGAAATGGTGCCGGAGGCCCGCCGCACGTTGTCGGCGGTAACACTCAGCCGGTCGGCCATGCCGTTGATGGCCCGCACCATGTGCGCCAGTTCGTCGTCTCCCTGCACCTCCCAGCGGCGGGACAGGTCACCTTCCGCGATGGCGTTCACCGCTTCCGTGGCCATGGCCACGGGACGCCCGATCATGCGCGTGATATACACCGCGACAAGGGTGCCTGGAGTCATGGCGATGAACCCCAGCAAGGCAATGAACGGCAGCAGGCCGGAAGCGGATTCGGCGGCCTTGCCGGCCTCCGATTCGGCCACCTCGGACAGGTGGCGGATCAGCGCTTCGGTGCTCTGCGCGGCGGCTTCCGCGTTTTGCGGACTCAGCGCGCCAGCGGAGTGCTCCACAGCCGCCAGCAGGGTGTTGAAACGGGGGTCGTCCCCCTGGGCCGAAAGATCCCGCAGGCGGGACACGGCGGTGGCAATGGCGAGTTTCCCGCTGCGGGGGTCGGTCTGTCCCAGATGAATGCCATCCAACACTTCAGTGGCGGCCAGCACCGCCGGTTGGTGCCGGTGAATCACCCGGTCGTGCAATCCTTGATGGAGCGCCACGCGCACGATGGCCATGGTCACCGTAATCATGATGACCCCGGCGATGGCGCCGAACCCCCAGGCGATTTTGTGGCGGACCCGCGTTCCCTCCAGACGGCCCATCCATTCCCCTTTGCCCTGTGTGCTCCCGGCCCCATGCGGAAGCGTGATTCCAATGGAATATCGGTGGGCGTCCCCCGGCCCATAGATGTATTAATCGGATACCCGGCGGAGGGTCTGAACCGGTTTTGCACAAAAAAAGGGGCGGCGGCCCCCAGGCCGCCGCCCCCGATGCAGGACGTTCCCGTTACGAACAGGCCCTAGAACTTGAACTGGGCATGCACGTTGTAGGAGGTGTCGGCATTGCTGGCGGCGCCAACCAATCCATCATCGTAGTCGCGGAAGTTGGGGGCGATGGTGATGCCGTTGCCCATATCCATACCGGCGCCGATGATGGTCAGAGTCTGATCCTTTGCCGCTGCGGCGCCAGAATTGATGATGTCATGCCGGGCAAACAACTGCACTTTGGGGTTCACGTTGAAGTGGCCCTGAATGTTCAGGCCATCACCGCCCTGCCAGTCTCCACCCGCGGCGGGGTCGCCATCATCCGCGTCCAGCAGCAACTGGGCGCCGATCAGGAACTGCTTGTTACCGAAGAAGCCATACACCACTTTGGTGCTGCTGTCGGCGTTGGCAGCGGCCCCACCCTCATTGCTCTCTTCGATGGCAAAGGCGCCGATCTGGATCTCCGGGGTCAGGGCGAAACCAACCCGGCCGGAGAACTCCAGCGAACGTCCCTCACCGGTGTTGTTGTAGCCCTCACCATTCATCACCGACACGTGGTACTGGAGCTTGCTGTCCTTGTTGGTGCCCTTGAGGCTCACGCCCAGGTCAGCAGAGGAATGCAGGCCCCAGAAATCCAGATAGGATTTCTCCACGAAACGGTAGCCCCAGAAGTTCTTCTCATCCCACGGGATGTACGGGGTGCCGTTGAGGCCCACCAGCACGTTCATGTTGTTGGCCAGTTGCTTGTCCAGGTAAGCGTGCTTCACAAACACGCTGCCCGCGTCAGTGCGCTGGTCCAGGGTGAGCTTGAACTTGAGGTCGCTGGCCACCGGGCCGGACAGCATCAGGTAGTTGCGCGAATTGTGGAAGCCTGCAACCGGGCCGGTCGACGCCGGACCGGTGACCACGAGATTGTTGTCTGCTGCGGAAGCGTAGAAATAAAATTTTCCGTTCAGGGCCCAGCCGTTGCTCAGGTCGATGGCCTGGGCCGGGGCGGCGGCCAGCAGGGCGGCAGTTGCCACGCCCCCGGCGATGGCCGCAATGCGCTGCTTGATGGTCATGATGAAATTCCCTCTCACAAGAATAAAAAAGGCCCGGACGGCGTTCGCGGAAGCAAAACCGTCCGGGCCGGTATTCTACACCACGTTCCGGTGGAACAGGCCAGCCGGAACGTGAATCAACCTACTTGCGGTGAACCACCGCACGGTCGTTCAACGGCTGCACCGGGCGGGCGTTTTCGTGGATCAGGCCCAGGAACTTGTCGATCTGGTCCGGCGAGGCGGTGGTGCTCTTGTCCATCACGAACCACTTCACCCCCTCGGAGCAGGGCGGAGTGGTCAGGGAGCCACTGTAGTGCCAGTAGGCATCGGTGGACGGCAGGAAGTCGGCCACGTTCTGCGTGCCGGAGCCCATCTCGTGGTTGACCATGGTCGGCATCTGGTTCCAGATCTGCTCCAGGAAGGCATTCTTGCGGCCCTTGCGGATCAGCACGCCAACCACCGCCAGGGAGCCGTCATCGGCCTTGTGCACCAGGTGGGCCTCCAGCGGATACGGCTTGCCCTTGTAGGTGTGCTCCGACGGGCTGTGGAAGTGGAACTGGAGCAGGTTGTACACCTTGCCGTCAACGGTCAGGGTGGAACCGGCGTCGTAGTTGGCCTGAATGGTGTGGCCGTTATTAACCACGCGCACATTGGTCGGCTTGTAGCTCATGTTGAGCGGGGTGGCATCCTGGTGCGGGGTTTCTGCGCCGATGTCGATGGGCGACTGGCTGTTGCCCGCCTTGCACATGTGGTACTTGTCGTCCAGGTCACCCCAGTGGGAGGGCCCACCCTCGCCGGTATAACCCCAGTGCGGGGCATGGTCGCCACCATGGCCTTTTTCTTCCGCGTAGGCGCCGGTGGACAGCACCAGGGCCGCCGCGACCGCAAACAAAATGGACTGCTTCATGATTGCCGCTCTCCTCTAACGGTAATGCAAAAACTCGAATCCCCGATTCGCCGCGCCGACCGCGCCGGGGGATGGCGTCTGCCCGGCTCACGCGCCGGAATCGGTCCGGCCACGTGTCCACTCCGGCAGAACACACGATTGGCTGTCAAGCCGACCGATTGTACGGAATTGACCGCGCCGGGTCCACCCCTCCCGGCACCGAAGGAAAAAAAGAGGCTAACCGGGTTTTTTCGCGATCAGGTTACAACTGATCGGAACCCCCTTGAACGCAAGGTTGCTGGTATCGTCGAACAGGCCGAAGTCCTGTACCCGGGTGATTTCCACAAATCCGGCACCTCTCAGGAACCCGGACAGCAATGGCTGGTCGAGCCCCACCAAGTGGTAATCCCACTCGTCCATGTGACCGCCAAACAGCATGCGCATGATCTGAAATCGTTCCTCGGGCCCCAGTTGATCCGTGGCGACGAACAGACGGCACAGGATGAACATGTCGGGTACGCTGACATACAACTGCCCACCGGGAGCCAGCACCCGGCACCACTCGGTCAGGGTGTTGATCAGGTCGCCCTTGGCGTAGTCGAAATGCTCCACCACATGGGAGGCGTACACCGCCTCGAAGGTGTTGTTCTCGAAGCGCGACAGGTCGCGGGCATCCCCCAGGTGATCCACCGCGTCCCCCTTCAGGGCGTTGAAAATTTCCCAACCATCCTTGGCCTCCTTGCCGCCGATGTGCAGTTTTCTTCCCATAACCTCCATCCTATGGTTTCCACCCGGGTTCAAAAAGCGCCATAACCGGGGCATGGTCCGACGGCTTTTCCCAGCCCCGGGGCTCCGGCAACACATCACACGTCGCGCACCGTGCGGCCAGGGGCGGGGTCACCCAGATATGGTCGATGCGCAGGCCACGCCCGGCCTCGAACCCGCCCCCACGGTAATCCCACCAGGAGTAAATGCCGCCTTCGTTGTGGTGGATGCGGAACACGTCCTCCAGCCCCCATTCCAGCCAGGCGCGCGCCGCCGCCCGCTCCGGATCGGAACACAGCACGCGCCCCGCCCATGCCGGGGGATCATACACATCCCGGTCGTCCATGGCCACGTTGAAGTCGCCGCACAACAGGGTGGGCAGGGCCGGGGCGTGGTGGTGTTTCAATTCGTTTCGCAGGCGCGCCATCCAGTCCAGTTTATAGGCATATTTATCCGAGTCCACCTGGTCGCCGTTGGGCACATACACATTGATCACCCGGATTCCGCACACGGTGGCCGCGATCAGCCGCGCCTGGGGGTCGTCCTCGCCGCCGGAAAAGCCGGTGCTCACGTCGGTCAGTTCCCAGGGCGAGACAATGGCCACCCCGTTATAGGTTTTCTGACAGGCGGAGGCCAGGTGGTAGCCGCGCGCACGGAACGATTCGGCGGGCAGGTCCTTGTCGGCGCACTTGAGTTCCTGAAGGCACAGCACGTCGGGGCTGGCCTCGCGCAGGAAGCGGTGGACGTGCTGCAAACGGCTGCGCAGGGAATTGACGTTCCAGGTGGCAATGGCGATGGGAGTATGCATGGGCAGGTCGGGACACTCACGATTTTGGCGGCGCGGCGCGGGGCGACGGGCCTATACTGGATGGCATCGCCGGACCGAGGGGGTCCGAAACTCACCTGAATCCGGATAATCATATGGCCTGGTGGCTCACATTTCATCTTTTGGGCATGGTGCTGTGGACCGGCGGCCTGCTCGGCATCAGCCGCATGGCCGCCTATCACGTGGCTGAAGCCCCGGAAATCCAGCCCCGGTTCGCCTGGGTGGAAGGGCGCATGTACTGGCTGGTGGTCATCCCCGGCATGGTCATCACCCTGATCACCGCCGCGGGACTCCTGTCCACCGGCGTCCTTCCCTACGGCGACCTGGGGTGGTTCCACGGCAAAATGATGCTGGTGGGGCTGCTTCTGATCCTGCACGCCACCCTGCACATCAAGCTGGGGCAGTTGAAGACCCACCCCGAACGGCAGAAGAAGGCGTTTTTTTCCGCCCTGCACGGCACCATCGGCCTGACCCTGATCGGGCTGCTGATCATGGTCATGGTGCGCCCCGGGTGACCGACGGCTATTCGAACATCGAGGCCCTGTGCGGCGCCTTTTACGCCTCCCGCGTGCTGCACACGGCGGTGGAACTGGACCTGTTCGCCGCCATTGGCGACGGTGGGAATGCGGCGCAGGTGGCCGCGCGGCGCGGGCTGAACGAGCGCGCCACCATGCTGATGCTGAACGCGGCCACCGCCATCGGCCTGTTGCGCAAACGCAACGGCGTGTTTTCCCTCACCGACGACACCCGCCGCTACCTGCTGCCGGACAGTGCGGAATACTTCGGCGGCATGGTGGCCTTTGAAGGGGCCAGTTGGCCCCTGTGGGAACGGCTGGGGGAGGCGGTGCGCACCGGCCAGCCGGTGCGGCGGCCCGACATGTACCAGAACGATGCGGACGAGACCCGCCGATTCATCCTGGCCATGCACAGTCTGGTGCGCGCCCGGGGCGACGACCGCTGGCTGGCCGACCATCTGCCCCGCCTGATTCCCCTGGACGGGCCCCGGCGCCTGCTGGACGTGGGCAGCGGCCC
>JAOUMB010000083.1 GCA_029881725.1 Nitrospirota bacterium | reverse complement strand
TCACAGATGGCAATATCGAGCACAAAGGCCAGCGCCCGCCGGAAAAACGAAGGCGGCTCCTCCGGGCGCGCAAAAAAGTCGTCCCGTGGCCGTTCCCCCGGACGGGCGGGGTTCACCGGATCCGGCGGCAGCGTGGCACCGGGGCCGCCGGGAATGATGTCCACTCCGTAACCGGCTGGAAAGCTGCCCGGAGGCAGCCCGGAACGGGTGGGCTCCAGGGTGCCGTCATACCACCCGGCGGGGGGTGGACCCGGGGGCGGAGGTGTCTTGTCGGGCGGATAGGCCATCGGTGATTCCTACGACATTATGCGGAAAACCGTTGGCCGGTGCGACGTCTGCGTTGGATTGCCGGGCCGGATGCCCCCCGAAAAACGCAAACAGCCCCGCCTTGCGACGGGGCTGTTGCAAACATTCGGAGGGGTGAGCGATCAGAAATCGACCGACTCATCCCCCTCCACAGACGGAGCCTCCGGGGCGTCGCCTTCGGCGGTTGCGGTTTCAACCGTTTCCACCGGGCTTTCGGCGACAACTTCGGACTCGGTCTTGGACTTAGCCTTGGTCTTGGACTTGGCGCCCTTCCCGGCCTCGGCTCCGCCGATACCGGCTTCCGCCAGACCGCGAATGGCCTGATGGTGGGCGGAGGCGGCGGACTTGGCCAGCGCCTCCAGGTTCTGGCCGGACATGACTTCCTGCATATCCAGCAGCATGACCAGCCGGTCGTCCAGTTTGCCCAGGCCGGTGATGTAGTCGGTGCGCACGCCGCTGGAAACCTGTGGAGTGGCCTGCATCTGGTCCTCCTGGAAGGCCAGCACGTCGTTCACCTGATCCACCACCGCGCCGATCACCCGGGTACCCACGCTGGTGACGATAATCACGCTGGTGGTGTCGTATTCCTTGCTGCTCATGGCGAACAGGGCACGCACATCCACCACCGGAATGACCACCCCGCGGATGTTGATCACACCCGACACCCAGCCTGGGGCGTTGGGGATCGGCGTGGGTTTCACGTAGCCGATGATCTCCTGCACGTTGAGGATGGGAATCCCGTACTCCTCGCCACCGAGGGCGAAGGTGAGAAATTCCTGGCTGTCCACATCCAGCTTGCTGGCCTGGGCGGACGCCAAATTGAATTCAGTGGTGGTCGAAGCCATGGCGTGGTTCCTTTATCTCCCAATCAAAGAAAAATATCCGAATTCCCAAAGGATCGAGCCGGGTATGCGCTTCGTGTGGGCCCCCCGCGCGGGGCGCAACCCTGCTGTCCTTGTCTTTTCGGACAGTTGCCGGAAAATCCCAAGAAAAAATTCCCGCAAACCCGGCGACCGGGAAAGGCCGCCGGGTTTGCGGGGCCACGGGGAGGGGTAATCCCCACGGGGTTGGGAACCGGGGACTAGAAGTCTTCCAGTTCACCACCAACGGTGGCGTGCCGTCGGGTGGTGCGGGAGGTGGCTCGCGAAGTGGCGGCACCTTGCCGTGCCTTGCTGACAAACCCGCCACCGGCCTGCCTGGGAGCAGCAGGCCGGTGGTCCTGGCGGGAATCGGCGTCGTTTCCGATGCGGAAGAAGGTCATCAGTTGGTCCAGGCGGCGGGCTTCCTCGGACAGACTGTCAGCGGTAGCCGCCGCCTCCTCCACCAGCGCGGCATTCTGCTGGGTCACTTCATCCATCTGGGCGACTGCCGTGTTCACCTGATCGATGCCGGAGGCCTGTTCCTGGCTGGAGGCGTTAATTTCGGACACGATATCGGTGACCTTGGCCACGCTGTCCTGAATGGACATGAGTGCCTTGCCGGTTTCCTCCACCAGGGAGGAGCCGTTGTTCACCTTGTCCACCGAGTCCTCGATGAGTTTTTTGATCTCATCGGCAGCGCCTCCTGCCCGCTGGGCCAGGTTGCGCACCTCGGAGGCCACCACGGCGAAGCCGCGTCCGTGCTCACCGGCACGGGCCGCCTCCACCGCGGCATTGAGCGCCAGCAGGTTGGTCTGGAAGGCGATCTCGTTGATCATGCCGATGATCTCGGCGATCTTGCGGGAAGAGTCGGAAATTTCGCCCATGGCGGTAACCGCCTTCTCCACCACGGCACCTCCGGACTCCGCTTGGGCACGGGCACCGTTGGCCAGTTCGTTGGCCTTGGCGGCGTTGTCGGCGCTGCTCTTCACATTGGCGGTCATCTGCTCCATTGAGGATGCAGTCTCCTCCAGGGCTGCGGCCTGCTCCTGGGTGCGGCTGGAAAGGTCGGCGTTGCCTTGGGCCAGTTCGGCGGAACCGCTGTTGATTCCGGTGGCGCCATTGCGCACATCGCCCACAATTTCACGCAGCCGCTCCGTCATGCGCGCCATGGAGGCGAGCATGCGACCGGTCTCGTCGCTGCTGGTAACCTCGATATTCTGGCTCAGATCACCCTCTGCAATGGATTCCGCCACCCGCTCGGCGGTTGCCAGTGGTGTGACGATTGCCACTGTAGTTCGCCAGCCGATCAGGAAAAGGACTACAAAAGCAGCAACCCCGGTCAACATGATGACGCCCTCCACCAGGTTCACTGTCTCATCAGCATCGGTTACGGCCCGACTCTCCGCTTCTTCGAGCATATGCCGCAACTGCTCCATATCCTTACCCACGTCGTCATGCACGGCACGCAACCTGTCCAGACCGGCAACGGCCTTGTTCAGGTCGTGTTTACCGATGGACAACGTCTGTTCCGCCTGCCTGGCAAATTCGTCCATGCCGGACGCCGTAGCACCAACCGCCTGCCGAACCGCAGCAGAGACCTGGAGGTCGCCGATGCGCTCCAGAGCCTGGTGATAGGTCCTCACTTCCTCCTCCAGATCCTGATGAACGGACTGCAACACGTTGGCGGAGCCCCCGGTGGACACCTCCAGCAGACCTTCCATCACGGTGCCGCGCATCGCATCGTGCATCATGTCGGCAATCAGCACCTCTTCCAGCGCGGTGGCACTGTTGGCCAGCAGATGGGTGTCCCGACTCAGGTGATTCAGGCCCCAGAAGGCCGACCCGCCAACCATCGCCAGCAGGGCCAAGGCAAGGCCAACCGTTGTGACAAGTTTTCCCTTAACGCTTAAATTCATTGTATTTCCCTCCCCCGGAACCGGCACGACAATAAGCGCCAAACCGGAATAATCAGATCGTTTTGCGTATGAGTCGGTTGTCCCGAGGCTGCCCAGGGGCAGGGACCTTCCTCTCACGATTTCTGACGGTACCGGGAGTTACCTCCTCCAACCGCCTGCTTTGTTTATCGGAGGCACAAAAAATCCCTTAAGTTACAATTTTCGTACACTATGCCCGGTTTTGTTACCATTTGATTTCGTCTGTCTGATATAGGACATACTTTATGTGGGGGCACCGTGCCTGCGCCACCGGCACCACTTGTTGAAAAAAAAACCGGTTTTTTTTCAACAAGTGGTAACAACAGAGAATTTCCGCTGCCCAGGCAGCGGAAACATCTCCTCGTCTGCCGATCGTTTGGATTGGAGACGCCCGGAAACTACGGGACAAAAAACCCCGGCAGCCGGAAAGAGGCTGCCGGGGTTGGGATCCCGTGGGGGGTGTCGTCGCCACGGGGTTGGGAGTGTCAGCGGTCAGAAGTCTTCCATTTCGCCGCCGGTGGTGGCGGCGTGCAGGGCTTCCCCGTCATGTCCATGCTTGTAGCGGGTGACCCGGCGGGGCTTGGTGACGAACTGGCCGGTGGCGCGGGACGGTGTGCGGCGCTTGGGTGTGGTGCGGGTCTGCAGCATGTCGGCGGCGGTGCCCACGTGGAAGAAGGTCATCATCTCCGACAGGCGGCGCGACTCGTCGGCCAGGTTGTCGGAGGTGGCGGCAGCTTCTTCCACCAGGGCGGCGTTCTGCTGGGTGACTTCGTCCATCTCGGCGATGGCCTTGTTCACCTGATCGATGCCCGCGGCCTGTTCCTGGCTGGAGGCGTTGATCTCCGACACGATGTCGGTCACCTTGGCAATGCCGTTCTGGATGGACATGAGCGCCTTGCCGGTCTCCTCCACCAGGGAGGAGCCGTTGTTCACCTTGTCCACCGAATCCTCGATGAGTTTTTTGATCTCATCGGCGGCGTTTCCTGCCCGCTGGGCCAGGTTGCGCACCTCGGAGGCCACCACGGCGAAGCCGCGCCCGTGCTCACCGGCACGGGCCGCCTCCACCGCGGCGTTGAGCGCCAGCAGGTTGGTCTGGAAGGCGATCTCGTTGATCATGCCGATGATCTCGGCGATCTTGCGGGAGGAATCGGAGATTTCACCCATGGCGGTGACCGCCTGCTGGACCACCGCGCCACCGCCCTCGGCCTCCTTGCGGGCACCGACGGCCAACTGATTGGCCTTGGCGGCGTTTTCGGCGTTGGCCTTCACGCTGGCGGTCATCTGTTCCATGGAAGAGGCGGTCTCTTCCAGAGACGCGGCCTGCTCCTCAGTGCGGCTGGAAAGGTCGGCGTTGCCCTGGGCGATTTCGCCCGAACCGTCGGTGATGGTGGCGGAAGCGGCCCGCACCTCGGTGACGATCTTGCGCAGGCTCTCACCCATGCGGTTCATGCCTTCCAGCATCTGCCCCAACTCGTCATTGGAGGTCACGTCCCAGCGTTGGCTGAGGTCACCCTGGGCGATGGCATCCACCCCCTTGGCGGCCTTGAGCACCGGACCGGTGATGGCGCGGGTGATGAGGGTGGCGATGGCGGCGGCAAACACCAGCGCGCCGATGCCGAGCACAACCATGAACAGTTCCAGCTGGCTGGCCGATGCATGGGCGGCTTCGGTATCGGTGGTGGCCAGCAGGCGCTGGTTGTCGACCATCTGCTCCAGCAGTTCGACGATGCGGCCCGCCTCCGGGGCGGCCTTGGTGCCGAGCCAGGCATTGGCGAGATTCCACTCCTTGCCGGCACGGATGGCGAACATGCGCGCCGGCAGCGGGTCGAATTCCTCGCGGGCCTGGGCCAGCTTGCGGAAGGCCTCGCGCTGGGAACCGGTAAGCAGGTGAGCGTTGCGGCTTAGGTCGCCAAAACGCCGGGTGTTCTTGGCCCAGAAGCCGTCGAACTTCGCCTTGAACTTGTCATCGCCGGTGAGCAGGAAGGCGCGGATGTTGGCCAGCGCCAGGCCGGTGGTGCCGCGCACGTCGGCCATCATGCCGAGCAGGGCCTTGCGCTCTTTGGTGGCGGGCTCGTCGGCTTCCAGGTCGATCATACGGGTGATGTTGGTCACCATGATCTCGGCGCGGGGCGCGGCCTGGGTGAGCAACAGGTGGGTGGCCGGGGTGTTCTCGTCGGTCCAGGCGATGTTCTCGATCTGCTCCTGGGCGTCGCGGAAGGTGGCCATGCGGCGGGTGATCTCCTCCAGGCGGCGGACGTTCTCCGGGTTGGTCCAGTTTTGGGAGAGCGCATCCAGTTCGCGCATGGATGCGTCGATCTTCTTCCAGCCGTCGGCCCGGTCGTTCTTGAATTTGTCGTTGTGCAGCAGCATGTAGCCGCGCAGCCCGGCCAGGGATTCGTTGATGCCGTTGAGCAACCGGGTGGAGGTCAGCACCGTGGGCTGACGCAGGTTGATTACCCGGTCGGTGATGTCCTGGGTGGATTGGATGCGCACGGTGGCGGCGATGACGGTAACCGCCAGGATCAGCGCCACCATGCCAAAACCGAAGCCGATCTTGCGTCCGATTTTCATGTCTGAGAGCCAGTTCATTTTGTTGTAACTCCTTAGGGAAAACACGGTTCCCGCGTATTCATAAGGCCGATCGCACCACGCCGTCCGCCAGGGGGTCCCCTCCATGGCATGGGTCCGGATTACGATCCGCTGTACCTGATGGGCATCTTCCGGTCCGCCTCCGGCGAGTCACCTCCAGGTTTCCCGCGACGGCCGGTAATAACCCGCGCCTGATACCACTTGTCGGACTGTCCGTTCAACATATTAAGAACGTTTTTTGTACGCTTAATCAGTAGGTTGTACACATTAGTAAACAATTGTTCCGGTAACGGATATGTAACCGGTTGAATTCGCAAAATTGTTGACTATTGTACAAACTCGTCCGAGTTGGGCGGGTGCCCAAAACACGCGGGAAAACCCTGACACGCCAACGGCGGTGCCCATGGGACCGATCCGCCCCCCTATCCGCCTGCCGCCCGTGGGAATCGGGAACACCCGGGACTGCGGACCCCAAACAGGAAACCGGCAACCGTCCCCGTTGGTCGCCCGTGGGAATCGGGAACGCCCGGTAACTGCGGACCCCAAACGGAAAACCGGCAACCGCCCCCGTTGGTCGCCCATTGGAATCGGGAACGCCCGGTTACTGCGGACCCCAAACGGAAAACCGGCAACCGCCCCCGTT